>JAIFNN010000237.1 GCA_020047715.1 Bacteroidota bacterium
GCCCTTCGACAAGCTCAGGACGGCGCCCTTCGACAAGCTCAGGACGGCGCCCTTCGACAAGCTCAGGACGGCGCCCTTCGACAAGCTCAGGGCGGCGCCCGTCACGCCCTCACGCCGTCACCCCGTCACGCCCTCACGCCCTCGCGCCCTCACAAAACAACCCACACATAACATAATCGAAACAATGAAAATACTAGTACTAGACAATTACGACTCCTTTACATACAACCTGGTTCACATCCTGAAAGAAATCAGTAGCGGACCAGTGGATGTATTCAGGAATGATGAAATAACATTGGAAAAGGTAGCTGAATACGATAAGATCGTTATTTCTCCCGGACCCGGAGTGCCCGATTCGGCTGGGATTTCGAAAGAACTTATCCGGATGTACGCTCCCACAAAGAGCATACTTGGGGTTTGTTTGGGTTGCCAGGCAATAGCAGAGGTTTATGGTGGAAGTCTTACCAACCTCGACCAGGTCTATCACGGTGTGGCAACCTTCATGAAAGTGCTCGATGAAGACGAACGGATTTTTCGCGATATCCCAAAAGAATTTACCGCCGGTCGTTATCATTCCTGGGTTGTTAATGAATTCGATCTTCCCGCTGAACTCAAAATAACTTCTGTGGATGAGAAAAACATGATTATGTCGCTAAGCCATGTGAAATACAATCTTAAGGGAGTGCAGTTTCATCCCGAATCGGTTCTCACGCGATACGGCAAGCAGATGCTCGCCAACTGGCTCGATGTCAATTAGTCTGCAAGCACCTTTAAACAGATAAAAATGTACACACAATGAAAGATATACTGCGAAGACTCACAACTTACCAGCACCTAAGCCGCGAAGAGGCAAAGGAAACACTCAAGAAAATTACCCGGGGAGAATACAACCAATCCGAAGTAGCAGCTTTTCTTACGGTTTTCATGATGAGGATGATCACCGTAAATGAGCTTGCAGGCTTTAGGGATGCGCTGCTCGAGCTCTGTCTGGTAACGGATCTTTCCGACTTTGAAACTATCGACCTCTGCGGCACGGGCGGGGATGGAAAAAACACGTTTAACATTTCCACACTCTCGTCGCTGGTTGTTGCAGGCGCGGGAGGTAAGGTGGCCAAGCACGGGAATTATGGGGTATCGTCATCCTGCGGGTCGAGCAACGTTATGGAATACTTTGGCTACAAATTCACCAACGACCGCGATATTCTCCGTTCCCAACTCGATAAAGCAAATATCTGCTTCATGCACGCCCCGCTGTTTCACCCGGCTATGAAGAGCGTAGGCCCCATTCGCAGGGAACTTGGAGTGAAGACCTTTTTCAACATGCTGGGTCCCATGGTAAACCCTTCATTCCCGAAAAATCAGATTATTGGTGTGTTCAGTCTTGAAACAGCCAGACTTTATAATTATATTTACCAACAGACCGATCGGAACTATTCCATCATCTATTCTCTCGATGGGTATGACGAAATATCCCTGACTGGCGATTTCAAGATTATTTCAAATGGAGAGGAGCAACTGTTCAATCCTACCCAGATTGGCATGCCAACACTTTCTCCTGCTGAACTTTTTGGAGGAGACACTGTTGAACAAGCAGCACGGATATTCTCATCTATCCTTGGCGGAAATGGAACTGAGGCTCAGAATGCCGCAGTTATTGTAAACTCAGGGATGGCCCTTCGGCGCTTATCCCCCGAAAAAAGCATGGAGGAATGCTTCGAAATAGCCAAATCCTCACTTTTTGGCGGGAAAGCATTGGAAACGCTTAAGAAAATTGTAGCATGAACATACTCGAAAGAATAATCGCTCATAAAAGAAATGAAGTCGAAATAAAGAAAAAGTTTTTTTCGGTCAAATCGTTGGAGTCCTCCGAATTTTTTAAGATGACGCGACCTTCGTTTTACCGGGCAATTGCAGAGAAAGGCCCATCCATAATTGGGGAGTTCAAGCGGAAATCGCCTTCGAAGGGTATTATAAACAGTCAGGTTGAAGTAGATGATGTTGCCAAAGGCTACGAGGCCGCAGGAGTTAAGGCCATGAGTATACTTACCGATATAGAGTTTTTCGGGGGAGACGAACTGGATCTTCAAAGTGTTGCCGCCTACAGCCGCATTCCGCTCTTGCGAAAAGACTTTACCGTTGATGAATACCAGATCATCGAATCAAAATCCATAGGGGCCAGTGCGATTCTGCTTATTGCCGCGGTGCTTACAAAAAAGGAAATTCATAAGTTTACGAACCTGGCAGATTCGCTCGGACTCGACATTCTCTGTGAGATCCACCATCCCTCCGAGTTGGATAAGCTTACCCCGAAAAACACCATCCTGGGAATCAATAATCGCAACCTGAAGACTTTTTCCGTAGATCTGGGTCACAGCCAGGACCTAATCAGGCAGCTACCAGCCGATAGCCTGAAAGTGGCAGAAAGTGGACTTAGCAGTTATGAAGAGGTGAAATTATTGTTCGAAACCGGCTTCGATGCTTTTCTTATCGGAGAGAATTTTATGCGCACTCCCGATCCGGGAAGGGCTGCGGAGAAATTTATTAAGGGACTAAAACAGGAAATCCGATGAGCAGCCTTAAAATCAAGATTTGCGGTATGCGCGACACTGAAAATATTCGGTCGGTGGCAGAGCTGAAGCCCGATCTTATGGGTTTTGTTTTTCATCGTCCGTCGCCCCGATTTGTGGGCGATCTGCCCGGTGAGCGGATGTTTGTCTCATTCCCCGAGGATTGCATTAAAACAGGCGTATTTGTTGATGCCGATATAGAAACGATACTGCTCAGGGTGAAGACTTTCGGCCTCCATGCGGTGCAGCTTCATGGGAATGAAACACCTGAAATATGCTTTCGTCTGAAGGAAAAAGGAATTAAGGTCATCAAAGCTTTCAGAATGGATGAAAATACCGATTTCACCCGGGTGGAGGATTATCTGTCATGCACAAATTATTTCCTTTTCGATACAGCATCTTCAATTTCCGGGGGAAGCGGGATACGGTTCAACTGGGAGCTTCTCGACAAATACCAGCTTGATCATCCATTCTTTTTGAGCGGTGGAATAGGCTTGGAGGATGCCGAGAGAATATTGATACTGAAAAACAAAGCCCTTGCAGGGGTTGATGTCAACAGTAAATTTGAAATGTCACCGGGGGTGAAGGATATAGATAAGCTCAGGAGCTTTATGGAAACAGTCCGTAAAACAAAAATAATTTGATTTGCTTGTTCTCCCTTGCTGAGCGAGTGACCAGGTAGCAAAGAAGCAGGCGGAAATATGGGATGCAGCAAAAAGTTGAATAAAACAATGTTTATTGAATAATAGTATGAAAGACACATTCTTATCGAACGGGAAGGGTTATTACGGGGATTTCGGGGGGGCATTTATCCCCGAGATGCTGCGTGAAAATGTTGAATCTTTGAGAAAAGTTTATTTCAACATTATTGAATCGGATGCCTTTAAAAAGGAATTCCATGAGCTGCTTGTAAATTATGCCGGTCGTCCTTCGCCTCTGTTTTTGGCAAAGCGGCTGAGTGAAAAATACGGGGCGAGGATATACCTGAAGCGAGAAGATCTAAACCATACCGGTTCCCATAAGATCAATAACACCCTGGGTCAAATACTTCTTGCCCGACATATGGGGAAACGGAGAATTATTGCCGAAACCGGTGCGGGACAGCATGGGGTGGCAACCGCTACCGTATGCGCGTTGATGAATATGGAATGTGTAGTTTATATGGGTGAGACCGACATCGAGCGGCAGGAACCCAATGTGCGGAGAATGGAGATGCTCGGCGCAAAAGTTGTTCCTGCGCTGAGCGGCAACAAGACCCTTAAGGATGCTACCAATGAGGCTTTGCGCGACTGGATATGCAACCCTGAAGACACTTTTTATATCATAGGATCGGTTGTGGGTCCACACCCTTATCCCGACCTTGTTGCCAGACTGCAGTCGGTAATAAGCGAAGAACTTTTATGGCAGATGAAGAAAGCCGAAGGCACAGAAGACCCTGATTATATCGTTGCTTGTGTGGGTGGAGGGAGCAATGCTGCCGGATCGTTTTACCATTATCTCGACCGGAAGAACGTAAAGCTGATAGGCGTTGAAGCATCCGGTAAAGGTGTGGATACAGGCCTGACAGCCGCCACCATTGCCGTAGGCGAACCCGGGATTATCCATGGCAGCATGACAATGCTTATGCAAACCGATGACGGGCAGATCACCGAACCGTATTCCATTTCTGCAGGTCTGGACTATCCCGGGATAGGTCCTTTACATGCATGGCTGGCAGGCAGCGGCCGGGCACAATACATGAATGCTACGGATCAGGAGGCGCTCCATGCAGCCTACGAAATTACCCGGCTCGAAGGCATTATCCCAGCACTCGAGTCGGCCCACGCTCTTGCCGTGCTTGGCAAGCTTGAATTGAAAAAGGAGGATGTGGTGGTAGTAAACGTTTCCGGCCGGGGCGACAAGGACATGCAAGCTTACATTAACGCCAGAAGCCTTTTTAATGTAAATTTAGAAGGTAGAGGGAAGGTAGAAGGCAGAAGGTAGAAGGTAGAATTAGCGAAAGTCCCCCATTCTAAATTCTGAATTCTGAATTCTAAATTCTAAATTCATAAGGCAGAAGGTAGTTGGCCGTCATTGTAACGCGACACTACAGATCGCAACTACTAAACAAAAATTATTATAATTTTGAACGGATAATTACAGAGAGACAGAATTGATGACATTAAAATTATGAGTAATGAAAAAATATCAATACGTTTTTTTAACGACCGCGAAGTGCGAGCTGTTTGGGACGAGCAAAACACCAAGTGGTGGTTTAGTGTGTTGGATATTGTAGCTGTGCTTACTGACCAAAACGACTACACCAAAACCCGCAACTATTGGAAATATCTTAAAGCCAAATTGAAAAAAGAAAACAGTGAGTTGGTTAGTGGCACTACCCATCTGAAGCTTTTAGCTAGTGATGGTAAACGATATTTAACCGATATGTTGGATTATCAGGGCATTATTGCGTTAGGCAAAGAATTTCCAAGCAAAAAGGCAAATCGAATCATAGAATGGTTTACATACAGCGATGAAAGCATAGACGGAAAAAGCAAAACAAAAGCGTATGCCTTGTTTGAAAGTTCTTTTGTCAACAGCATAGAAATTGGCACTACAAATGGTTTGCAACAAATACATGCTTATTTGTTTGGCGGATTGTATGATTTTGCAGGGCAAATCAGGCAAAAAAATATTTCAAAAGGTGGTTTTCAATTTGCAGTATCTCACTTTTTAGGCGACACATTAAAGCAAATAGAAGCAATGCCCGAAACTTCATTTGACGAAATCGTAAACAAATATGTTGAAATGAACATTGCACATCCATTTATGGAAGGTAACGGCAGAAGCGCCCGAATATGGTTGGATTTGATACTAAAAAAACGCCTCATAAAATGCGTGGATTGGAGTAAAATAAGCAAGCGTGATTATATGAACGCTATGATGCTAAGTCCAACAAAAAGTAGTGTTTTAAAAAAACTTTTGAAAAATGCGCTCACAAGCAAAATAAATGACCGTGAAATGTTTATGAAAGGCATTGACTATTCTTATTACTACGAAGAAAATGACTAAAGAAAATATAACAAAAAGGATCCGAAAAAAAAGAAAAGCGAAACGACAGAACAGAAAGCAGCGAACCGCCAACAAACAGTAAGCCCAATGGCAGAAGGTAGAAGGTAGAATTTAGAAGGCGGAATTCAGAAGGTAGAATTATTGAATAGTCCCCCATTCTAAATTCTAAATTCTGAATTCTAAATTTAAAAATAAAATATATGAACCGCATAACAGAACTTTTCAACTCCGGGAAAAAAGACATCCTTTCCGTATATTTCACAGCAGGATACCCATCGCTTAACGACACTTTTCGAACCATCACCGAGCTTGAGAAGCGGGGGGTGGACATGGTCGAGATTGGGATACCCTTTTCCGATCCAATTGCCGACGGACCAGTGATCCAAAAAAGCGGCAGTAAGGCGCTGCTCAACGGGATGACGCTTTCCCTGCTTTTCGAGCAACTGAGGGAAATCCGCGAATATTCCCAGGTTCCGCTCGTGCTCATGGGGTATATCAACCCGATTGTGCGCATGGGGATAGATACTTTTCTTGAACATGCCAGCCGCACAGGTATCGATGGTGTTATCATCCCCGATCTCCCTCCTGAAGAATATATTGAAAAACATCAGGCGAAATTCGAAAAAGCAGGGGTCTTCAATAATTTCCTGATCACCCCGCAAACACCCGACAGTCGTTTACAGCAGATAGACGAGTGGTCGAAGGGTTTTCTCTATATGGTTTCGTCGGCTGCAACAACCGGAAGCCGTGAATCGTTCGATGAGAAGCAGCTGGGTTATTTCAAAAGAGTTAGCGATATGAAGCTAAAAACCCCAAGACTAATAGGCTTTGGGGTTTCTAACCATACTACTTTCGAGCAGGCCTGCAGGTATGCAGATGGGGCTATCATTGGTTCCGCCTTTATCGATGCGGTGAGCGAGAATGGTAGTCTGGCGCAGAAAGTAAGCGGTTTTCTGGAGACAATCCGCTAAAGTACTTATGCCGCTTCCCTTTATTTCGAACCCGGTACAGGCAGCGAATATTTAATCGTCAGTTTCGGTCTCATTGCAGGATCCTGATAATCGCTGGAAGCAAAACGGAAACCGGGGAAGACATCCTCAGGGTAGAGCCTGAGCATCATACCGTAATTCGGGTATTCGGGATAATCCAAATTTGGATCCGATACAAAGAGGCTTGTGACGTCCAAGTCAATAAAGTTTGCGTTTTTAATGAAGGGGGAAATAAAAACCTGATTCATTTCGGTGGTCTTGGGTTGGTTTTCCCAAGTAAGCTTGTATTCTTCCCAGGGTTCGATTACCTGTTGTAAGGCTGCCCCATACCATGGAAACTGTGAATCCCAGGGTCCCTTGCTGCGGAAATAATTTTCATCCCAGGGGATTGGAATATCATAGTACAAACTTAGGTTCACGCTTTCAATAGTGGCGCTTTTCGGGAGCTGGTTCATGTTAAACCAGATAAGACTCCGGGTGCTGCGCATTACTGTCAGTATGGGTTCGGAGAGAAATGTTGTTTCAAAGTACTTGTAATCCCCAAAATTCATGTAGGGTTCGAGATTGGTGATTCGGGCATCCTTACCGTCTTCCGGCCCGGGCTGTAGAATGAGGGTATGATATAAGGGTTCCGTCCCGATTCGTATAATATAGGGATTATCTTCGCTGGTCTGCTGCACCTCTTCCAGGCTTATGAAATGTCTTTGCAGGGCCTGTCCATTTAAATATACAGTTACCTGATACATGTTCAAAGATCTTAATTCCAACTTGTTAACTCCCGGTGAAAGTGTAAAACCTGCATACCAGTCCTCAGGAGTGTTATAAAATGCAAGGTCAATTCTTGCTTCTGGTAAAATTCCAGATGAATACTCAATTTCCGCTGCAATGTAAAAAGTTACGGGTTGCACTACCTGCACCAGAAAAGAAGCATAGCCGAAATCGGATGGTGTGGAACCGTTAACCGGCAATACCTCGGGAGCTATTTGGGTGGTTTTTTCCGGTTTTACATAGAAAAACAAAGGCAGGGGTTGTTTTACAAGGTAAGCTCTGGGGGAGCCTGCGAGGGGGGATGCATAAAGAACCTGACCGTAATTGTCAAGTACCATAAACTTTTCAAGATAAAAATCGCCAACCTCCATCTGAATCTGCTCACTTACAAATCCATTTCCAAACCGGTACAGGGGAATCAACTTATCCTCAAAAACCAGCTGACCGTTTATATTCGCAACTGATAATAATAGTTGGTAGGACTCATAAACGATACTGTCGTTATTCAATGTGTCAGACAGTGCCGATTTTAATGTGATATCGTCATCAGTTAAGGCCAGCGATATCTGAAGCTTTCCAAGGGTCTGGGTGTCGTCTGTTTTTTTCTCGCAGGAGAATAATCCGGCAACCAATCCCAGGCAAAGCACGAGAGGGAGGATTTTGAATTTTGTTTTCATGAGTGTCGAATTTGGTCAAATGTACAATGTTTGGATGATAAAGTCAAGATGGAGGTAACTGGGAAATAGTTGCGTCGGGTTTTTCCGAATTGAAAAAAATCTCTGAAACATGCCCGTTCAAAGCCTAATTATATAGATATTTACAGGTTTTTTCGTTGAACCTGCTGAAATATTAAATTCATCAATATGAACCGTGGAAGATTTGCTGTAATTGGTTTAGGTCAGTTTGGAAGGGCAATAGCCAAATCCCTTGCTAAGAAAGGCGCTGATGTGTTGGCAATCGACACCGATCCCGAGGTGGTTAACAATATTTCCGATCATGTAGCCTATGCAGTGGTTATGGATGGCAGCGATAAGAAGGCCCTGCTTTCAAACGATATAAACGACTTTGACGCGGTAATTGTGACGATAGGGCAGGACTTTGAGCAGCTTCTGATGTGCACCGTTGTGCTTATGGAGCTGAAAGTGCCAAGGATTATTGCACGGGCTGCCGGAAAAAACAGTCGCCTCATCCTCGAGAAAATGGGAGTGAAGGAAATTCTCTCCCCCGAAGATGAAGTTGGGGTTATTGTGGCTGAGCGCCTTACCAACCCCGGCCTTGCTTCGTACCTTCAATTACCCGATGAATACAGGGTTGCCGAGATCAAAACTCCCCCGAACCTGGTCGGTAGAACCCTGGAGCAAATAAACACCCGTGATAATTACAACATAAGCCTTATTACCATAAAAGCTGAAGAGGAACTCGAGGGCCAATCAAATGCCCCGGGTGTTCATCACATAAAAGGTGTTCCTGTATCGTCCACAGTATTGCAGGATAACGACTTTCTTATTGTGTTTGGAAAGGATAAGGATATTCAGAAATTTATTGAAATTAACCAGTAAGTAATTATATAATTATGTCTGGTTACCGATTATGGAAAATCCGTGAAGTCATCAACCTTAAGCTTTTCAGCTCGAAGGATCTGGTTTTTTCAATTCTCAGGGTACTGAGTCTTATTGTTTCCATTCTTGCATTGGGCTCGATTATTTATTTTCATGGCTTTACGAAGACTGACCTTACGGTAAAGATATATCTTATCATTATCCGTTCCAGTCTGGCTTTTTACCTTGTGAAATTCCTCATCCGGTTCCTCTACGATTTCAAGCCCGGGGCTTTTCTCCGGGCGAACATCCTGGAGGCCGCCATTATGCTCATGTTATTTATTGAGGGCTTTTGTCTAACAATCTTTAATTTCGATCTGGTTAATTTCATTTTCAGCTTATTTGGCTTAGGCGAGTTTGTGATGCTCCCTATACTTTTTGTTCAGGTTTATTTTTTGCTCATCGTTGGTATTGAAGCCGGGCGAGCGAGTCAGCTTCTTACCTCCCTCAATATCCGCCCTCAGGCTATGCTGGCTTTCTCTTTTCTTTTCCTTATTCTCGGGGGAGCTGCACTGTTGATGTTGCCCGAGATGACCGTAAATGGGAAGATCTCTTTTATCGACGCTGTTTTCACTTCAGCCAGTGCCAGTTGTGTAACCGGACTCTGTGTTGTGGATACGGCAACATTCTTCACCCTGAAGGGGAAAGTGCTTATTCTGATACTGATACAGCTTGGAGGATTGAATATTTTGTCGTTTGCAACCTTTTTCGCAACTTTTTACCACACTTCCACCAGCATAAAATACAAATCCTTGTTGAAAGACTTTCTAAGTGCGGAAAAGATATCCGATTCGAGAAACCTTCTTCGGCAGATATTCATTTTCTCCCTGACATTTGAAGTTGCGGCAGCGATATTGTTATATTTCTCATGGGATCCGGGTTCCTTGATGAGCAACCAAAACCGCGCCTTTAATGCGGTATTCCATTCAGTTTCAGCTTTCAACAATGCAGGCTTTTCGCTTTTCACAAATGGCCTCTACGAGGGAGTTATCCGTAATGCTTTTGGATTTCAGATCGTCATCATGATTTTGATTTTTTTTGGCGGTATCGGTTTTATGAACCTGAATCACCTGTTTGATTTCCTGAAACAACGTTATATCAGGCAACGAAAATGGGTGCAGCTAAATGTGGGAGCACACCTGTCACTTATCACAAGCTTGGTTCTGATTGTTCTAGGAACGCTGGTTATTATGGCTCTGGAATGGAACAAGGTGCTGGCAGGATACGATACAGGCGGGAAAATTCTGTTCAGCCTTTTTCAGTCGGTAACAACCCGTACCGCAGGTTTCAACACGGTCGATATTAGCCTTTTGAGTGCCCCTGTGCTGATATTTTTCATCTTCCTGATGTATGTGGGCGCGTCTCCCGGCTCAACCGGAGGGGGTATTAAAACAACAACCTTCGCTCTTATCCTTAAATCGGCCATCTCAACTATCAGGGGAGAGAGCCATGTGGTGTATTTTAATCGTACCATACCCTATTCCATTATTGATAAAGCCTACTCCATCGCTCTGTTTTCTTTTTCCATCATATTTATCTCAGTATTCTTCTTAAGCATCACCGAGCCAGATAAGACCCTGATGTCGCTTATGTTTGAAGAGTTTTCCGCGATTTCCACCGTTGGTCTTTCAACGGGCATTACTCCTCATCTTTCCCCAGCAGGGAAAATCATCATCGCCCTTTCCATGTTCATCGGACGTACGGGAACCCTGACTATGGCAATTCTCCTTACCAGCAAAGTGATCTCCACAAATTACAAGTATGCTGAAGTTGGGGTTGTTGTGGGATAGGGAATGCCATGCCTCCCACCTGCTTATCCTTTCTCCCGTGGAAAAAAGTTGGACTTGAAAAGTATTTTTCTTTACTTTTGGTGATTAACCCCTAAATCCCACAAATATGAAAGTCTTAAAAAGTTTTCTGCTCATACTCATTGGCCTGGTAGCCCTGATTCTGGTTATCGCTCTTTTTTTACCCAAAGAGGTGAAAATCGTTTCGGAAACAGAAATCAACCTCCCTGTGAACAAAGTATTTTATTCTCTGGCTACTTTTTCCGACCATGCCAGCTGGGATCCATGGATCGGAGATGATTCCACCGTTCAGACTGAAATAACGAGGGTTGATGGATATGTGGGAACGAAATATTCCTGGAAGGGCGAGAAAACGGGATCGGGCGAACTTGTTATTGACTCCCTTACCCTAAATAAGTATCTCTACTTTACCCTTTCTATAGGTGAAATGAGTCAAAAACCTCTTGTGTGGAACGATCTGGAGGAAAAAGATGGAAAGACCCTTTTGAAATGGGGTTTTTCGCAGGATGCGTCATATCCTGCCGGAAGAATATTCATGGCAATTATGAAAAATAAGTTGGTGAGCGACTACAACCGGGGGCTTGCCAATCTGAAAAGCTTGCTGGAGGAAAAGGGAGTGATGATGAGTTCCCTGACCGACATGGCCATTAAAGATATCCCGGGGTTTGCCGCTCTCGTTGTTCCCGGCAGAGCT
>JAIFNN010000084.1 GCA_020047715.1 Bacteroidota bacterium
CCGGAATGACGTATACCGAGCTTGTAAAATCGATCCAGTTCTTCGTGAATAGATAAATTGAATCGTTTATGATCACAATGGCTTCGCAGTCGTGCGAACTCCAGACCCGACTCTGCGGGTTGACCTGCTTTTCGGGAATTTGAAAACGGATGGTATCACAAAGTATTTCACCTCCCTTGTTTAAACCAGCCTTTGAAATACGGTAAATGAAAAGCGGTTTGCGGGTGCCAAAATTATCGCCTACATCTGCGATATACACAAAAAGACTATCGTCGTCGAGGGATTCCCAGTCTCTGTTGTTTGCACTTCCGATCTGATGCTTCTCAATGGAATCGGATTTGGAAGAGCCAAAACTGTAAAGAATGTTTCCTCCCCCGCTATCGTTTATTGACCAGAAACGATTGTCGAAATAACACAAACCCGAACTTTCTTTTAACTCGCTGCCCAGATGCCTGAGGGTATTCAAACGATATCCCCTAACAGCGCTATCGGGAACAGATCCGGTAATTCTTGGGTTGCAGGAGGTTATAAGCAATAAAGCCCCTGTGCAAAGAAATGCATAAATCCTCCTTTGATTCAAGTTTAGGTTATTTTGACTTGCAGATATTATTTCAGAATCGGTTGAAAGTTATACAGTTTCACGAATTTGGTAAAGAAATCGATGTTGTCCATGATTCCGGTAAAATTCTCTGACCCCGGACCGTAGGCAAAAACCGGCACCATAACAGCAGTATGGTCACCAGTGGAAAAATTCAACACCGTTTCGTGTTTGTTCCTATCTCCCCCGATAATTGTAACACCGCCAGTTTCGTGATCGGCTGTTACCACAACAAGGGTATGACCGTCCTTTTGTGCGAAATCCAACGCAAGCCCAATTGCCTTATCAAAATCAAGAGTTTCATCAATTAAATTTGCCTGAAGATTGGCATGCCCGGCCCAGTCAATCTGCGAGCCCTCGATCATCAAAAAGAAACCTTTGGGATTCTGACTCAGGATATCTATTGCTTTCTGAGAAGCCAGGGGTAGCATGTCACCGCGACCCTCGAGCCGGTATGGGTTATGAAAAGGGGCAGTAAGTCCGGCAAGTTTCAAGGTATTCGCCGATAAAATGCTTTCGAGTGTTGTATCGACCTGATATCCACGGGCAGTAAGACTATCGAGGAGGTTCAGTCCATCGGCTCTGCGGAAGAAATTATTTATACCTCCCCCGATAAAAACATCGATATCCGTTTTCAGAAATTCAAGGGCGATATCCTCATAAGAATTGCGGCCTGCAACGTGTGCAATAAATGAAGCAGGTGTAGCATGAGTGATTGATGAGGTCGAAACAAGTCCGGTGGCCAGGCCATTTTCCTCAGCGATCTCGAGAATGGTTTTGAATTTGTTTCCGAGTGTATCCTGACCCAAAACCCCATTTTTCGTTTTCTTTCCCGTTGCCAAAGCTGTTCCTGCCGCTGCAGAGTCGGTGATATAATCTGAAAGCGAAAAGGTTGTGGAAAATCCGGTATGCTTGCAACGTGAAAAATTCAAGGGGCTTGGAGAGACTGTCATGGCTGCATTCACAGTAGCAACACCCATCCCGTCGCCAATCATGAAAATAATATTTCTTATTTCCGGGGTTTCGGCTTTCTTTTCAGCCGCAGGTTGACATGAAATCATGCCGAAAACAGTTAGAAACAGAATTGAAACAATGCTTATCTTTCTCATATTCATTTATTTATTTCAAGTGATATTTTTTTAATTCGTTTGTTTTTTTCTTACCAATTTCAAGATAAGCCAGGTTAATCCCCTCAAAACCAATAGGACAAAATAAAACACAAAAGTCAGAATCAAAACGATATGAATCTGCGAGAATAGTTCAATCCAAGAGGTATCGAAGATAATGATACTAACTATATTGAATATTAAGGCAGCAATAAAACAAAGTGAAATAGCAATTAGTTCGTTTTTCTTTGTTTCGGGGGATATGATTGTTGGTTTCATGCAGTGCTTTATTAATGTTATTGCTTAAAGGGAGAGGTTTTCCGGCCAGTTGACGATTTGGTTTTTCTGGATGGATTCGTATCCCATCAAGGTGGCAACCGAAGCGTAGAAACCCTGTCGCAGAAGCTCGGGAACAAATCGGTTTTCACGAACCATGGAAACGAATGCTTCCATTTCCATCTTTGTGCCATCGGATTCAAGAACCTCATTCCAGATATATTCTCCTTTGTCGGTTGCAGCCGAATCAGGAATCCAGCTGGCTCCTCCGATAGGGATAACATCAAATATCTTATGCTCGATCTGATTAATTAGTTGAAGAATTCCGGGAGCAGGAGGCATGATTTCCGGCCACATCTGTCCTCCTTCCAGCTCCATTGTGCCTTTGGGACCCATTATCTGCTCCTCGAGACCGTAATGTTTGTTACTGTTCACCGAATCGTAAACAAGATGAGTTCCTCCGGGATATTTGTACACCAGGCTTACATTGTCCTCAACCTCTCTCCCATCCTTCCAGTAGTTTGTGCTGCCCGATCCCCACACGCATAAAGGGACTTCACCAAGAATCTGGTTGGCTACCTGGATCTGGTGCGAGGCAAGTTCGGTCATAAGGCCGCAGGAATAGTCTCGGTATAGCCTCCAGTTGATTTTTCTATCCAGCTCGGGGGAAGGGATTTCCCTTCGCCAGTTGTTATTCCGATGCCAGTAAGCCCTTATGTGGGTAACCGGCCCTATCTTATCTTCCCTGATGAGTTGCAGTGCTCTCTGATACTTCACATTAAACATACGCTGATGGCCGATAAGGAGAATCTTTCCTGATTTTTGCTGCGCTTTTATCATATTATCGGATTCCTCAATGGTTTTGGCCATGCTCTTTTCACAGAAAACATGAACACCGGCGTTCAGACAATCGATTACAATATGAGCATGTTCGTGGAGAGGAGTAGCAACAATTACTGCATCCAGCTGCTCCTTCCCGAGCATTTCCAAGTGGTTAACATAGGCTTTGGCCTGAGCACCGGCAATTGCAAGACCCGCTTCCAGGTTTGGCTGGTAATTGTCGCACACGCAACTCATTTCACATTCCGGGATATCTTTCAGATACATCTGCAACAGGTTTCCCCTGCTGCCGGAACCAATAATACCAAGCTTGATTCTCCGCCCGGGTTCCTGGGCATGCAAATCGCGCAGCCAGGGCATCTGTGACAGAAGGAGCGTGGAGCCGGAAATCAAAGAAAATGTTTTGAGAAAGTCTCTTCTCGAATTATTGTTTGGATCATTCATAACTGGTATATTCTATTTCCCTAATATCGGGAATTTTGCAATTTGATTCGTACGAAACTCTAACGGCTTTGTATCCCGGAAAATTATTTAGAATTTGTATTTGTTCCTCCTCCCCGGCAATAAACAAGGCGGTGGAAAGTATCTCGGCATAAAAAGCAGAGGGACCGGAAACACAAACAAGTCCTGATTTACTAACTCTGGCACCCGCAATCAAATTGATGATATGTCCCTGAGGATATTTTACCAGATTAGCCGGAGTATTTCCGGAAACGGAAAGTGCATTGTTTTTTAGATGAAACACACAAACGCTTTCGGAAGAATAAATATCCGGGATGCTCACTTTCCATCCCTCGCCAAAGGGATGATTGCCCAGAACCAAAACCGAACTTTCCCCAAAACTAATAAAACCCTGATGAATATTATGGTCGGAGAGCACTTTTTTTACATTTTCCAGAGCCAGTCCCTTTCCAAACCCGCCCGAATCGATCGACAAACCGGGCTGCGAAAACCATATGGATTTTTCCAGCTCATTGGTTACAATCTCATCCAGAGATCCTGAAAAGGGTTTGGCCTGGAGCTCGTCTCCAGCCCCTGTCGACCCGGATTCTTTGTAACTCCCAATGCTAACATCAAAATAGCCCAGACTTGCAGTATACATTTTTTTCAGATCGCAAATCAATTCAAACAATTCCTTATCGGCATGAAAAGGAAATTTCGGGGCGGTTTTGTTAAGTTTAGAGAGGGAGGAAAACTCAATATAATTGCTCAACATCTCCTCCAACCTTTGGATTTCCTTTCGTATCAGGCTGAAGACAAAGTCGCCTGTCTCCTCATCAATCCCGGGAAGAACCATATCGAAACGGGTTCCCATCGCAAAAAGGTTTCGGTACACTGTTGCCATAAATTCGCTTTTTTACAAAGATATTTTTTTTGGGGGATTGAAAAAACATAGTTTGGAAGTTTCGTGGATTTTTGATGTATTTTTGAGCCCGTTGTCCTCAAACATTTATTCCGTTCATTATGCAAGATCCAATAAAAACAGGAATCGCCTCCTTTGGCATGTCGGGAATGATTTTTCATGCGCCTTTGCTGCATTCCAACCCCGGGTTTGAAATAACAGCAATTGTTGAACGGAACCAGGAAAAGAGCCGGGAAAAATACAGCTACTCCAAGCTATTCAGATCGTTTGAGGAACTCCTCCGGGACAAGGAAACTGAGCTCATCATTGTAAACACACCCGACAATTTGCATTTTGAACATGCCAGGCTGGCTCTTGAAGCAGGAAAACACGTGGTAATTGAGAAACCCTTTGTGCAAAAGCACGATGAGGCTTTAGTTTTAATGAAACTGGCAAAGAAAAAAGAACTTATTCTCACCGTATTTCAAAACAGAAGATGGGACGGCGATTTCATGACGGTACAAAAGGTCATCAAAGACAAAATGCTGGGAAGGCTTGTTTCATTTGAATCGCATTTCGACCGTTATCGTAATTTTATTCAGGAAGGTACTTGGAAGGAAGAATCGGCTTCCGGAACCGGAATCGTGTACAATCTTGGGTCGCATTTAATTGACCAGGCACTCGTGCTTTTCGGCAAGCCAAAGGCCGTAAATGCCGATATACGGACCTTGCGCAGCAACGGAAGCGTTGATGATTATTTCGATATCCGGCTCGAATATGCCGATAACCTTTGCGTATCGGTCAGAGGCAGTTTGCTGGTGAAAGAGCCCGGCCCACGATACATTCTTCATGGCACGGAAGGTTCGTTTCTCAAATGGGGAACCGACCCTCAGGAGCAAGACCTCAAAGATGGAAAGCTGCCTGGTGAAGCTGGTTGGGGAAAAGAGCATGATGATCAGTGGGGCCTGCTGAACAATCTTGAAAAGGGTAAAGCCTTCAGAGGCAAAATCGAAACCATCCCCGGAAATTACCAGAAATATTACGACAGTTTATACAAAGCAATTCGCGAGGGAGGAGAAGTGCCCGTGAAGCCCGAAGATGCAGCCTTGGGAATCAGAATTATCAATGCGGCTTTTCAGAGTATGAGGGAGGGGAAGAAAGTTGGGTTGGGGAGTGAGGAGTAGTGAACAGTAGCGAGTAGCGAGTGGTGAGTAAGGAGTGGTGAGTAGTGAGTAGAAGTGAGTATAGTGAGTATAGTGAGTGAAGGATTTTGACAGGAATTATAACAGCAACAAAAAATCACACAACCCTGAATGAATGGAAATCGGTAATCTTGTAATCGAATGGCAAGCTATTGTTCATTACTTCATGCATCTGGTTTTTCCATTTGTGTTTGCATGGGTGTTTTTCAGGAAAGAATGGAAGAAGGCTGGATTGATAATGGCGTTGGCGATTTTCGTTGATCTGGACCACTTGCTGGCAAGCCCGGTGTTCGACCCGCAGCGATGCAGCATAAATTTCCATCCCCTGCACAGCTTTTGGGCAATAGGTATTTATTTTGCCGGCTTGTTTTACACTAAAACCAGATGGCTTGCCTTTGGTCTGGTAATCCATATGGCTACTGATTTATCCGATTGCATCTGGACTTTTAAGAATTGCCACGAATGCTTTACAAATTCTTCCCTATTCGGTTTGGTCGAAAAAATGAAATTCTAAGATCTCGCTTAAAATTCCGCCAAACTTGAAAGTCCTTCCTAAAAGCCAATCCCCCTAAATATAAGAACCGGCGATAAACCCAACATTTGGTTTATCACCGGCTTTTTCTTCAAACAATTATGAATAAAAACAGAATTGGAACCATTCCTTCCAATTCAGTTGTTCATAGTTGGATCTTAGTTGATTTCTCTGATTTTTATACTTCGGAACGAAACGGCGTTACCGTGATCCTGCAAGAGAATATGACCCTGGGCAGCCTCACCGAATGCCTTGAAGTCTTTGTATTTGCTTCCGGCAACCAGCTTCCTGAAATCGTCGCTGCCCCTCTCGTATTCCAGGACCTTAAAACCGTTGAGCCAATGCTCCATGTGATTGTTTTTCGACACAATGCGAATGTTGTTCCATTCTCCTATTGCATTGGCACGCTTGTTTTCAGCTTTGATCAGATCATACAACGACGCAAAGGTTCTGCTGCCCTCGTAATTTCCCATCTTGGCATCCGGGTGAAGTTTGTCGTCGAGGATCTGGAACTCCAGGCCTATAGCACTTCCCGGATTATTGGCTTCCAGCTCGGTAACAAAGTACTTCACTCCACTGTTAGCTCCCGGGGTCATTTTAGCCTGAAGCAGAAGTTCGAAGTTGCTGTATTCATCAATCGTTACAATATCCCCACCGTTCTGCGATTCGGCTCCTGTTGAGGGAAGCACAGAGAGTTCACCATTGCTTATCTCCCAGCCCTTTTCAGGGAATCCTTCACTGTAGGCTTTTCTCCAACCAGTGGAAGTCTTGCCGTCGAACAGAAGCTTCCAGCCTTCTGCTGTTTCCTGTTCCGTAAGCGTGTTCACCAGGTACGATTTCAGCTTTGCTGCAGAAGGGGTAGCATACTTTGCAACATCTGTGGTAGCAATCCTTATATTCTTCCACATGATTTGTTTTCCGAGCATTGCAGAATCACCAATAGCGTGAACCTGAAGCGCAATAAATCCCGTGGCATCAGCATCATCATATAGATTGGAAACCGCTATCCCGTTTACCCAAGTTTTTATACTGCTGCCGATAGCTTCCACGCGAAATGTATTCCACTCCCCATTTTTAAAGGCTGCACGAGCTTCGGCATTCTCATCATCACTAAGTGTGTAAAGCCATCCGCGACGAGCTTCGTCATAAATACCTCCCGTAAAAGCCCTGTCGGAAGGGTCAATTTCCACCTGGTAGCCATGCACACGCCCTTCCTGGTATTCAGGAATGCTTTTTGAGCGGATCTGCACTCCACTGTTCATGGAAGGATCAACCATGAAATCAAGTTCGAGAATAAAATCGGCATAATCCTGTTCCGTGCACAAAAATGAATTCGGGGTACCCATCATGGTGGTCCCAATAATCACTGAATCGCGCACAGTATAAGGGGCTTGTCCGTTCTTTTGAACCCATCCGATAAGATCGGTCCCGTTAAAAGGATATTGCCAGTCGGGCCCATTATTTTTAGCCGTGTTCGTACACGAAACAATTCCAAAAAAAAGGCTGATGACAAAGAAATAAATTGTGGATTTTCTCATTGGTTTTTGGTTTTAATAAAAGGTAATTATTACTTTAATTTTGAGCATTGTTATAGGTTGAGGTTAAGATTAAGGATAAAATGCCCAACATCACCCCGTCACGTCATCACCCCATCACCCCGTCACGTCATCACCCCGTCACCCCGTCACGTCATCATCATCACCCCGTCACCCCGTCACCCCGTCACGAAATTAAGCCTGAGGCTGGTAGTTGAAAGATCCTGAACTTTGCCAATCCCAGTTTCTGAAGCAGATAAGAAACAGAGGTCTTCAACACCCCTATCCCATAAATCGAACTCCTGCGGAAATTAATTGATGAAGCGTCGTCGAAATATTTTGTCGGACAGGTAATTTCGGCAATCTCAAAACCGGCATAGAAAATCTGGGCGATCATCTGGTTATCAAAAACGAAATCATCGGAGTTGGCGTTATAATCGATACTCCTCAGCACGTTGCCTGAGAATGCCCTATACCCGGTATGATACTCCGATAGCTTCTGGTTCATCAGTATATTCTGCGTCAGAGTGAGCATACGGTTGGCAACATACTTGTAGAAAGGCATTCCCCCCTTAAGTGCACCTTTTCCGAGGATACGCGATCCAAAGACCACTTCGTATACGTCGTTGGCAATAAGGTAACACATGGATTGAATCAGCTTGGGGGTATATTGGTAATCGGGGTGCAACATCACAATCACATCCGATTTCAGTTCCAGTGACTTGTCGTAACACGATTTCTGGTTCCCGCCATAGCCCTTGTTTTTATCGTGTACAATAATATGTTTGATTCCAAGTTTCCGGGCCACTTCCACGGTGTCGTCCTTGGAACGGTCATCAACCAGCACAACTTCATCAACAATGTCGAAAGGGATTTCGTTGTAGGTTATTTCAAGAGTTTTGGCTGCGTTATAGGCAGGGAGCACAACGGTGATTCTTTTATTGTTGATCATGTGAAAAAATAAAAATAAAAATTTACTTTATTTCCAGCTACATAAGGCTGGTTTCATTAAAAAGACATTTAAAATGCAAATATAAAAGTTATATGCAAACGATGTAGCTTTTTTCAGCTCATGTTCATGTTTTATTTGGGCAGACGTTTAGCGAACACAAATCCGTTTTTTTCATTAACGATTTTCAGGTCGGGATATTCTTTCAGGTACCGTGTTTTTCGGTTTATTTTAAAAACAACATATACTTTCTTATCGATATCCCCGGTTAAAAACCAGCCCTTTTCATATACAGAAGGGTTTTCCGGGGGATTAACCTGGCCATAATACAAATGTGCATACGATTTGAACCCGAGGGTTGTAATATAGGCATCCTCCCCTGCCACCGATCGGTAGAATTCAATGGCGGCGCGCTGCGAATAGGCCTCAACCCTTGGGGCAATCAGCGCCATTGTAAGGAAAACCATGATCAGCGAAGCGGCAAAAATTCCTTTGATGGACCGGTAAGGATTTTTCGCGAAGCTCCAGGTAAACCATAGGGTCACGAACACAAAAAACACACCGACAAGCGGTTCAAAACCCGTCCAGTTCCCCGAAGCCTGAAGGTTTCCCAAAGCAAACTCATCTTTTATCCAACCTTTCGCAATAAGGCTTTCTTTAAACCGATCGATAAAAGGTATGACAATTAAAACAGTTCCTATAGCAGTTGAAACCAGCCCAATCAAAATGCGCAAAAGCCGGCCCGCATGTATCTCCCCCGATACTATTCTCCAGATAGTGAGTGAGGCCATAAAAGTAAGGGGGAAATAACACATGGAGCTGTAATGAACAATTTTCGTGTTTACTATGGTAAACAAGATCAGCACGGTGAAAAAAAGTATCTGCATCCAAAGCGTAAAACCGTCGTCGTTAGTGTTTTTACCCGTCTTCCTGAAAAAAGAAAACAAAGCAAAAACCGAGGCAGGGAAAACCCCAAGGAAGAGGACCACGAAATGGTACAAAAGAAAACCACCATGACCCGCATCCTCAGTCTTAAAGAGCCTGACCTGGTAAATGATAAAATCGCGAATGATGCCCAGGTTTCCGGAAAGGATTTGCAGAATAAACCAAAATCCTGCAGTAAAGCCAAGAATGGCAGCAAAAATCATGATATCCCTGAAACTCGACTTAATTTTGAAACGAACGAAAATCAGATAAACGGCAAAACTTAAAGAAAAAATCAACAGTGCCACAGGTCCTTTTGTAAGAACTGCAAGACCGAGGTAAAGAGCCGAAAGCACAAGGTTTCTCAATCTCGATTCATGAAGGAGAAGGTAATCCACGAAACGGATGATTCCCAGAAAAATAAAGAGGTTGAACCAAGGATCGATAATTCCGGATTTAAAATACAAGAATGGCAAGATGGAACCGGCATAGGTCATAACCCAGATCCAGCCGAACTTCTCGTCCCTGAATTTTTTGCCGGTATGAAACAGCACAAGCAGGGTAAGGATTCCGCAAACTGCATTAGGGAAGCGGGCTGCGAACTCGTTTATTCCAAAGAGCTTCATGGAAAGAACCTGCATCCATATGAACAAGGGAGGTTTTTCCCAGAAAGGGAGGTAATTAATTTGAACACTGAGATAATTTCCGCTCACAATCATCTCTCGGGCCGATTCGGCGAAATTGATCTCATCCCAGTCGAAAAGATGTACCCCTCCCAAAAACGGCACAAAAAGTACAACTCCCAAAAGGAAAACATACAGGCTGGCTTTGTGATCTTTTAGTTTATGCATGTTTTTTTGAAATCAGTTTTATGACGCCCTTATCCATCCAGTAGGGTTTGAAGGTTTCGAACAGGGCATGAGCCGACAAGGCAATAAGCATTCCAAGCATCGATCCGGCCAACACATCGCCCATAAAATGCTGTGAAAGATATACCCGCGAAAATCCCGTAAGTATTGCCAGAAGCAGGAACATGATTTTGGAGGCTCCTGTTTTCACGAAAAACGCCAGGCCGAAAAACAATGCAAAGGCTGTGGCTGAGTGCCCCGAAGGAAAACTAAAATAGGAATGATATTCCACTCCCCCGATGCGGTAAAGATCAATACCCATTTCCTGAAACCATGCCACAGGCCTCTTAAAATCAGGAAACACCAGCCTCTTCAACAACTGAACAGCTAGCGAAGTGGCCAGAAAGGAGCTGAGAATAATGAAGCCGTACCGGAGCTTCACAAAAAGTAGTGCCACGCCCACAAGTACCATAAACAATCCATCTCCCAACCATGTTGTAAGCTTCATGAGAACGTCGAGGAAGGCTGTGTGGATGCCCGAGAACAAAAGATGTGTATCCTTTTTCCCAAAGATTATAAGCGGAATACTGAAACACAGTAAAAAAAGCAGGTATCCTGAAAATAAAACTTTGTTTCTGGAAAGTATCCGGAGCATTTTTGCCTGTTAATGGTTCAAGGCTTCAAATATAAGGAAAACTGATGGCTGATAACTAATTTAGAATTGATTTGAAGAAAAAATATCTATTTTTGAACTCAGTTTGGAAAGACTAATAATCCGGGTTCCTCTGAAAGAAAACCTGAACAGAAGGCAATACATTCGAACTCCAGTTAAAAAATTGAAGGTTAAAGCAATAATTATCATTATTTTATAATTTTCGCAACCTTCTTATTAATACATCTTGAAACCCAAAAATCACGATCATGGATCTTCATAATTTGAAAAAAGAATTCGCAAAAATTTACCGCACAGACGAATCCGGAATCAGGGTATATTTTTCTCCGGGCAGAGTTAACCTGATTGGCGAGCACACGGATTACAATGCCGGATATGTGTTTCCCTGCGCCTTGAATTTTGGGACCACGCTAT
>JAIFNN010000192.1 GCA_020047715.1 Bacteroidota bacterium
TTCCCGAAAATGGGCAGGTTACAAGCTCCGAACCGACTGCTGAAGTTTCCAGCCAGACGGATCCGGGAGAACACCGATCGCGCTATTTCTTTGCACCTTCATCATACAACCTGGAGGAGGGGGAACTATATTACAACACATTATATTTCTTATTACATGATGTGCAATATGGAGTCACCGATCAATTTTCAATTGGTATGGGCACTACAGTAGCAGGTTTCCCTTTCTACCTTACACCCAAAATCACCTTGCCTGTGAACGACCTGTCTACATTTTCTATTGGAGACATGGTTATTCTGGGCACCTGGAACAGCGACTTCTTCGGGAACCTTTTCTATGCAACCTATACCAGGGGAAATTACAGAAACAATATTACCATCGGAGGTGGGCATCTATTTACCCGCGAAGGTGAAATCACAAACAGAACCAACTCACCAGTTGTAAACTTTTCCGCACTCGGGCAGGTATCGGATCATATCTATTTCATTACCGAAAATTATGCCTCGCAAGTCAAAACCAAGCAGAATGCATACTACGAAAAATATGACGAAACCTCCATGACTTTCACATTCAATTCGGCCGATTTCGAACAAAAAGTATTTTTCATATACGGGCTTACCGGTTTCCGTTTTATCAACAGGAAAAAAGATGTAACCAGTTGGCAGGTTGGCTTAACCTACCTTTTCAGGTCGCCCTCCTCCGTGCCAACATTATATACAAATCCTCATTGGTACACCTCTGCAAGCGACAGCCCCAAATTCATAACCTTTCCGGTAATTGGTTACACCAGGAAATTCGGAATAAAATACTGATGCATCAACCATTTTTATATTCAAATCAAGAATCATGAAATCTCTGACAGTGCTTGCTTTTTTTGCTCTGGTATTAATCCTCCCAAACTGCTCCTCAAAAATGGAAGCCGATACAATCTTCACTCATGCTAAAGTCTACACTGTTGATTCAGCTTTTTCAACCGTAGAATCCTTCGCTGTAAAAGACGGGATAATTCTTGCAACCGGTTCGTCAGAGGAGGTTCTAAAGAAGTTCAAGTCCGCATCGGTTGTTGATTTGACCGGTAAGACTGTTTACCCGGGATTTATTGATGCTCACTGTCACTTTTACGGTTATGGGGCTGGACTCCAGGAGGCAGATCTGACTGGAGCAAAATCGTTTGAGGAGGTTTTACAAATCGTAAGCGAATATGCTGTGTCGCACAAAGGGTCATGGATAATGGGCCGGGGTTGGGATCAGAACGACTGGCCACAAAAAAGTTTCCCGAACAAATCCTCACTGGATAAGTTGTTTCCGGATACGCCGGTGATGCTTGTAAGAATTGACGGTCACGCAGCCCTTGTGAACCAGAAGGCCATTGAACTTGCCGGCATTACCCCCGGAATGGAAATCGATGGAGGCAGCTTTGTTCAGGCCAACGGAAAGCTTACGGGGATGTTGATCGATATGGCAATAGAAAGGGTCCGAAGCAAAATACCACCGCCATCATCCGGAGAGATCGCTGATGCCCTTTTGATTGCACAAGAGAATTGTTTTGCTGTGGGGCTCACCTCCGTCCATGATGCAGGGCTCGAAAAAAGTGTAATTGAAACCATCAAGTCCCTCAACCAGGAAGGCAGGCTCAAGATGCGTATCTACGGGATGCTGACCCCATCGGACGACAATCTGGCCAGCTATCTTTATCAGGGGATTTACAAAACCGAGCATTTAAATATCAGGTCCCTTAAGCTATATGCCGACGGGGCTCTCGGATCAAGAGGTGCGCGGATGAAAGTTCCCTATTCTGACGACCCATGTAATTCCGGTCTGTGGTTGACCTCCCCCGAGACTATGAAAAAGATGGCTGTTTTAGCTGATTCCTTTGGCTACCAGGTAAACACGCATTGCATAGGCGACGATGCCAACCATGAGGTTTTGAAAATCTATTCCGAAGTTCTAAAAACCGCAAATGACAAACGTTGGAGAATTGAGCATGCGCAAATAGTTGCCGCTGAAGACATGGATATGTTTGGCAGATACAATATCGTTCCATCGGTTCAACCTACCCACGCTACATCCGACATGTATTGGGCTGAAGACAGGATTGGTAAAGAACGGATGAACGGTGCATATGCTTACAGGAGTTTGTTGGCTCAGAACGGTTGGATACCCAATGGAAGCGATTTCCCTGTGGAAAGCATCAATCCGGTGTATGGTTTTTTCGCTGCTTCAATAAGAAAAGATTTGCAGTTACTTCCTGAAGAAGGATTTCAAACCCAGGAGGCATTGAGCCGCGAGGAAGCCATGCGGGCTATGACAATCTGGGCGGCCAAAGCCGCATTTGAGGAACATGAGAAAGGCAGTATTGAACCCGGAAAATTAGCTGACTTCGTTGTTTGCGACCGTGATATAATTACGGCTCCTGAAAAGGAAATTTCCGGCCTTAAAGTCGAGCAGACCTGGCTTGGAGGTAAGAGGGTTTTTTAAGGAATCAGTAATTTAATCAAATACTTACAAACGTATTTCCTTACCAGTATAAAAATCCAGAATCTTAACCTTGAAGATATACTCGTACTTTGCTTGCGCGAGATCGGAGCGGGCTTTGGAATAGTTGTTTTTGGCAAGGCTGAAATCAACTGCGTTTACAAGTCCAACCTCGTACTTTTGACGAGTATAATTGAAAGCTTCTTCATTTGATTTGACGGCTTCAAGAGCAGACTGATATTTCTCAAAAGCTCCCAGGGCATCGGTATACGACTGCTGAATGCTTTTATACAGCACTTGTTTTTGCTGTTCCAGCTGGTATTGCGAATCCGCAAGGTTTATTTTCGCTTTGCTTATTGCTGTTTGGGTCTGATAACGGTTAAAAACCGGTATGCTTAGTCCTAAAGTGAGTTGACTGTATTGTTTGTCTTTCAACTGATCAATCATTGGATAGGTATAGGTGGAATCGTTCGGGTTGTAAGCCCCGTTCTGATACCTTGAATAATAAACCCCGCTCAGATACAGTTCCGGAACCCTCTCCCCTTTTTGCACCGAAAGATTTTTCTCCGAGCTTTTCACACGATATTCAGCCCCCCTGATTTCTGGCATATTGATCATAGCGATATCAATGACCTCGCTGAAAGAGGCTGGCAGATGCGTGTTTTCGACTGACAAGTCAACCGGATGCAGCACTGCGAAGTTCCCCACCGAATCCTGATCGAGCAGCTGAACAAGGTCAAGCACCGACAACTGAAGCCTGTTTCGGTTAACCGTGAAATTTAGCTTATCGGTTGCGGCTTGGGCTTGCATCTCAAACAACTGGCCCATGGCTACATTCCCAACATCCACCAGTCGCCTGGTTTTCTCAACCTGCAAAAGAGTTACATCGTACTGGTTTTTGGAAACTTCCAGGATTTCCTCATCAAAAAGAACCTGAAGGTAATAGTTCATGATTTGCAAGGTGATATTGTTTTTCGTTTTTTCAAGGTCTTCCTGGCTGCTCAAATAGGAATACTTGCGTTGTTTCACGGTATTGAAATTCTGCAAGCCATTAAAAAGAGTGATTTCACTTCGAACTCCCATGGATCCAAAGGTTTGTTGCTTGTTTTCCCAACGGTAAAATTCGTCGGTATTCAAAACACGACCGGTGCTGACCGAGTGCTCCACTCCCGCATTTAAAGCCGGGGTGAATAAAAAAAACGATTGGTTGTAATCCTTTTCAACATATTCAGATTGAAGTTCCTGTCGCTTGACCTGAATATTATTTTCCAATGCGTAGTCGATGCATTTTTCAAGGCTCCAATATTCTTTTTCCTGGGCTGAGGCCCAGGTAAAACTCAAGCCAGATAGAAGAACTGCGAAAATAAATTTACTCATCGTTATTTTTTGAATAAAAAATTTCAGTTGACACTGATAAGGGTCCCAGATAGAAAGTCATTGCCTTTTCTTTCTGTACAATACCTGAATGCTTTTCGCATTCTCAGAGGGTGTGAAAATCTGGATCAATTCCCAATCTTTATCATATTCTCTGATAGATTTTTTTAATCGTTCAATCCTTGCAAGGGAAACCGATACCTGGTCTCCCCCGAGAAACAGGTCCTCTTCGCAATCCCAAAGGAAGGATTCAACCCGATAATTGATTTTCTGCTTTTTACCTGAGTAGTCAAGGGTAATTTCAACATGCTCATTTTCTTCGAAAACCGGTATTGGCACACATAAATCTCTCATTTCAAGTAAGATTAATGCTTTAATTAACCATCTGATGTATCCGGAACCTTGATGCTAAGTCGCAAGGTTGAGAAAAAATTACAGTTTCTGTTTGATGTTTTCCGTAACAATATGCCCGTCAAACAATTGGATAATACGGTGTGCTTTATCAGCGTCACTAGCCGAGTGTGTAACCATAATAACGGTTGTGCCTTCTGTGTTAAGTTCGGAGAGGAGGTTCATTACCTCTTCCCCGTTTGCGGAGTCGAGGTTTCCAGTTGGCTCATCGGCAAGTATGAGGAGGGGCTTGGAAACTACTGCACGAGCGATTGCAACACGTTGTTGCTGACCGCCACTGAGTTGTTGCGGAAAATGTCTTTTCCGGTGAGCGATTTTCATCCGGTCGAGAACCTCCTCAACTCTCTTTTTCCTTTCAGACGACGAAACCTTCTGGTACAACAAGGGTAGCTCAACATTTTCGAAAACATTAAGCTCGTCGATCAGATTAAAACTCTGGAAAACAAAACCGATATTCGACTTGCGCAAGTTGGTTCTTCCCCGCTCGGAATATCCCGATATCTCGGTGTTATTAAAATAAAACTGCCCTCCGGTAGGGTTATCCAGAAGCCCGAGGATATTTAGCAGGGTTGACTTCCCGCATCCTGAAGGGCCCATGATTGCCACAAATTCCCCACTGGCAATTTCAAGGCTCACTTTATTGAGAGCCGTAGTCTCCACCTCGTCTGTTTTGAAGATTTTGGTAAGTTCAACTGTTTTGATCATGGTTCAATCGTTTTAGGTTTAATTATCAGGTAACTGGTTTATTTCAGTAAAAGCCTATCAACATTTCCAAAGTTGTCATAACTGCTCACTATCACCTTTTCGCCCTCCTGCAATCCATCGAGAACTTCATAGTACCTCGGATTTTGGCGGCCAATTGAGATTGGTCGTCTGGTAGCGAATTCCCCCGAAGCATCCACTACGAAAACCCATTGACCACCAGTGCTTTGATAAAATCCCCCTTTGGAGAGAAGCACTGCTGATTGAGATTCACCCAATTCGAGTTTGATTCGTGAAGTCTGGCCAATTCGGATCTGAGCAGGGACTTCATCGGTAAAGGTCATATCAACAGCAAACCGCCCATTACGAACCTCCGGGTAAAGTTTTACCAATTTGGCCGGATAGCTGCGACCCGAAAAATCGCAGGCCCCAATGAGTCCCCTGTCAATCCTTGCGATATAATGTTCATCAACATCGACCCTGAGTTTGTAGGAATCGAGGATGTTCATTGTACCCACTCTGGTGCCATAGTTTACCACCTCGCCAATTTCCGGATTCAGGCTGGCTAACTCGCCATCCACCGGAGCTTTTATGCTGAGGTTATCGAGTCTTTTTCGGGTAAGGTCCATGCTAATGGTCATCCGCTCCACAGATTCTTCGAGGGTGCTTACCTGAACGCCACGATAGAGAGAATCGTTGTAATGGTTCTGCTTGAAAAGAGCAAGAAGCTTTTCGGAAGTCAGATAATCTTCTTTCGATTGCATGAAGTCCTCTTCAGATATATGCTTATCCTTGATGAGCAGGAGGTTTTTCTCATACGCCCGTCTTTCCTTGTTTACTTGTTTTGTGCGTTCGAGAATCTGTATGTTTGAGTTTAGCATCTGCTGGTCCATCATCAGCCTGGCGGTTCTGAGTTCACTCACTGCCCTGGCAACTGCCGCTTCATTGTTTGATATCTCGAGTATTAAATTGTTATTCGACAGGCGGATTATTGGATCGCCCTTTTTAAGCATGCTTCCTTCTTCCCTTAGCTTTTCTTCCACACGCCCGCCTTCAACTGCATCGAGGAATATTGTCTGAATAGGCTCCACAACCCCTTGGACTGCAATGTAATCCTGGAAAACATCTCTTTTAACCTCTTCTATTGTGATTTTTGAAGCATCCACATTGAGTTTTGAAGATTTATCCCCGAAAAAAATATTAAAAACAAGTAAAACAAAAACCAATGAAACCAAAAGGATCCAAAGGTGTTTTTTGCCTAAACCTTTTTTCTTTTCTATTTTTTTATCCATTCCGTCCATAAGAACTTAAATTTACTGCTTATTTTTACATAGATTATGCCAAATATGATATACTCTTGAATTAATGCGGTTTAACTTATTTCATATAAAGCGTTCATCTATTTTAAGTGTTCGGTTATGCAACATTTATCGTACGGAATCGAACATTCAAAAAAAACTTGTAATATTGAGTATTGCTTTTTATCCATAACCAAAAATACAAAAAATGAATTCAAAATCAGGCAAAATCCTAATCGTGGATGATAATGAAGACATTTTGTTTGCTCTCCGATTGTTGCTGAAAACCAATGTGGAAAAAGTAGAGACCATCAATAATCCGGAAAAAATCCCATCGCTTATGGCTGGTGAAGACTGGGACGTGATTCTGTTGGACATGAATTTCACAAAGGATGCAATCAGTGGTCAGGAAGGCTACCAATGGCTAAGCAAGATTCTCTCAATAGATCCGCATGCAGTTGTTGTGTTTATTACTGCATATGGCGATGCCGAAAAAGCGGTTAAGGCAATAAAAGAAGGAGCAACCGATTTCGTGCTCAAGCCCTGGCAAAACGAAAAGATTCTGGCCACCATCAATTCGGCACTGAAACTTCGTCGATCGAAAGTTGAAGCGGAAGGTTTGCGTCAGAAACAGAGACAGATTTCCGCAGTATTGGATCAGCCTTTCACCGATTTCATTGGAGGTTCGGAAGAGATGAATCATGTTTTCAATACCATCAAGAAAGTTGCCGCCACGGATGCAAACATTTTGATCTTAGGGGAGAACGGGACCGGCAAGGAGCTGGTGGCAAGAGCCTTGTATCGAAACTCCCTCAGAAGGGATGAGGTTTTTATTAGTGTGGATCTGGGTTCTATCGCAGAAACTTTGTTTGAATCGGAACTGTTTGGTCATGAAAAAGGGGCATTTACCGATGCCCGTCAGATGAAACAGGGGCGTTTCGAGATCGCCTCCGGGGGAACGCTTTTTCTGGATGAGATAGGAAACCTCACCCCCCAGATGCAAACAAAACTCCTTACAATCATCGAAAGACGCGAAGTGACCCGGGTAGGTGCAAACCGGCCTATGCCCATTGACGTCAGGCTAATTTGTGCAACCAACAATGATATCCACAAGGACGTTGATGAGGGAAAGTTCAGGCAGGATTTGTTATACCGCATCAATACCGTAGAAATACATTTGCCCCCATTGCGTGAGCGGACGGGCGACCTTCTTCTCCTGGCCGATCATTTCCTGAAGATTTATTCAAAAAAATACAAAAAGAATGTAAAGGGACTCCTTTCCTCCTCCCTCAAAAAATTGCAGCAATACCATTGGCCAGGCAACGTGAGGGAACTTCAGCACGCCATTGAACGTGCAGTGATCATGTCGGATGGCGATATGCTTACACCTGAAGATTTTATTCTGAGCAGCAGTTCCAGGAAATCAGGTGAGCTTGAGCTGAACTCTTACAACCTCGATGAAATAGAAAAGACTATCATCCAGAAGGTTTTAAAACAGCACCAGGGGAATATTTCCCAAGCCGCACAGGATTTGGGACTAACACGTACTTCTCTCTACCGAAGAATGGAAAAACATGGTCTATAGAAACTTCAGATTCAACCTGATTGTCAGGATTGCACTCTTTGCCCTGACCGTTTTCCTGTTTTTTTATTTTTTAGACAGGCAAGCACATATTACTCCTGCCCTCCTGTTTCTTCTCATCGCTTTACAGATCTATTCCCTTTACCGATATGTTGACAAGACGAACAGAGATCTGGCAAGTTTCCTTGAATCCATTCGATTCTCAGAGTTTACCCGTTCCTTTCAGATCGAGGGGATGGGTTCGTCGTTCAATGAGCTGAACAAGGCGTTTAACGATGTTATAAGTGACTTTCAAAAAGTTCGTTCGGAGAAAGAGGAGCATTTTCACTATCTGCAAAGCATCGTTCAGAATATCGATGTGAGCATAATCGCCTATCAGCTCGACGGTACTATCGAGATGATCAACAAATCGGCGAAAAAACTTTTTCAGCTTGGCTCGGTAAAGAATATCAGCGCATTGGCGCCCCTAAGCAAAGACTTGGAGCAAACATTGTTGAACATTAAGCCTGGGGAGAACAAACTGGTAAAGGTACAAGATGAGGACGACCTACTGCAATTGGCTATAAATGCAACCGAGTTTAAGATAAAAAACAAAATCATCATTCTGGCAACCATCAAAAACATCCAGAATGTGCTGGAAGAGCAGGAAACAGAAGCATGGCAGAAACTAATCCGCGTGCTAACGCATGAAATCATGAACTCAATTACCCCAATTGCCAGCTTGTCGGCCACATTGGAGATGATGCTAAAAGATTTCAATAAGGCAAGGACCGAAAATGCGGTGATGGACCACGAGACGCTTATGGAGATACAGCAGGCTTTGCAGACGATCAACAAGCGCAGCAATGGACTGCTGCATTTCGTGAACACCTATCGGAACCTCACACGCATTCCAAAACCAAATTTCAGAATCACGCTGGTTTCGGAACTTTTCAGCAATATTTCAAGACTTATGGAAAAGGATTTCGAAGTGCAGAAAATACAGCTTGTTACCACACTGGAGCCCAGCGGTCTTGAGATATCCATGGACGAACAGCTCATCGAGCAAGTGCTTATCAACCTGATTAAAAATTCAGTGCATGCTCTCGAGGGAAGAGAAAACGCACGGATCGAACTGCGCGCTTATCTGAATAAAAGAGGAAGGCCCACAATTCAGGTTTACGATAACGGAGTAGGCATTCTTAAAGATGTTCTGGATAAAGTCTTTATACCTTTTTTCACCACAAAACCTAGCGGTTCAGGAATTGGACTGAGCTTGTCACGACAAATCCTCAAGCTCCATGGAGGCACAATAACAGCTCAGTCGGATCCTGATGTGGAGACAACCTTTACGATGACCTTTTAAGAAAATAATAAGGGCGGATTAGGTAAAGAGAGCTGAGTTTACCTTATTCTACAATCACACAATTGTTTAAAAGAACATCCATCAGCATACCTGAAAACTCTCCACGAATTCTAATTTGGCTTCCGGGATCAAACTTGCCAGCAGGCTTTCCGTTCTTCCCGGGGAAAGTGCAGATAACGCCCGACAACTGATCAGCGTCCTTAAGGGTAATGCTAAGTGTGCTGTCCATGGAACTGTATTCTGCCTGGGCAATTCTCCCGGTAAGTTCCAATACTTTTCCGGCATATTTTGATGTGGCTGAAACCTCATCGGTTTCGAATTCAGCAAAAAGGTCCGATGCATTGAGAGAATATTCGGGCTTAGTGCTGCTAAGGTCTTCATGTTTCTTATTAAACTGCGACAAGGCATAAAAAACAGAAATCGCAATAACAAGAAAAACCACAAGAGCAAAAGAGCGAAACCATGGTGATTTTGTAAAAGTCGGACAAGCCATTTGGGTATAGATTAATTAATTGGTTATTGAGTATTTAATGTTTACCGAAACTTCGATTTCGTTGGCAATTTTGTTTCTAACCAAGCCCGGAATCTTAATTCCGTAATCCTCAGGTTTTACAATAAACTTGGAGGTAGCTACAAGTCCGTCGGGAATAACTTCAATAAAACCCGAGGTTTCAAATGGATTGGCAACTCCGTGCATGCTCATTTCCCCCTTAACATGAGCCGTATATAAACCCGGCTTCGCAAAATTTATTTCGGAAATGTTTGTGATTTTTCCTTTAAATGTGGATTTCGGATACTTTTCAGACTCCATATAATTTTCATTAAAATGTTCCTCCATAAGGGCTTTGTCGAAATGAAACGATTTGATAAGTATCTGAAAAACCATATCACCAGTGGATATGTCAATAATGCTTGCAACCTGGTTGTTATCGGCTTTAATATCCTCGATAGGGGTATGAGAGTAAAACCCGACAAATCCGTTTTTCGAACTGTATTTTTGAGCATTCAAGCTTAATACCATCAGTAGAAACCCAAAACTTAAAAGTAGATTCTTCATGATTTCATTTTTTTATGTCTAATTACTATTTGTAACAAGCTAGCAATCTTTTTATAGGGAATTGCAGAACATTAATCATCGGTTCATTCTTTCTGTGAGCCTTAAATCATTTCAAATAACATTTTTCATTCCCGAAGGTTCACTCCGCTTTTGATTGCGGCTTTTTTAAATTAAAAACTCTGGAGATGTTAAATCCAAAATGAATATCGCCTTTCCCCCATTGACCTGTTGTTTCAGTAATAAACCCTTTTTCAATCATGGCGAGGGAATTGGTCATCATGAGCTGAAAAACATGCCCTCCGGTTTCAATATCAAGCCCTATAGCCAGTGGGTTGTATACCGGTGAGTCGGGATTGTTTTCCGGGTTTATAACATGGTAGTATTCGGCATTGATGCTTATTCGGGAAGATAGTTTAAGTCTTCCGCCCAATCCCAAGGCATAGGTGTCGTTTGGATCAAATTTGGTCAACACAAGATTTCGGTGCACGAGGGTGGGACTGATTTGGGCGGAAAAACGCGGACCGAATTTTCTGCCCAAAAGCAGTTGATAGGAGTATGACAAACGAGAGCTGAAGTCATTGTTGCGTTCCGAGTCGGCGAATTTTAAGGAGTTCAGGGCCACCGAACTGAAAGCGGAAAGTGAAAACGGCATGTTTACTGCACCAGTTGATTGCCGCAACAAGCTTAGTTTTGTAAATCCGTCAAAAGTCTTTTCATAGGTTCCCCTTCCAACACCAAGCATCAGCCAGTCGGTTAAGCCGTATTCGAGACTAAAGTGAATGTTTGCCTGATCAAGTCCCCAAAGCTCATACGCCCCACTGTTGATTCGCCCAAAGCGGTGTGAAATCCTGAAATCCAGTTGTTTTTCCTGCATTCTCTCAATGGACTGCCCGTTCACCACATGGGTTGATTTAAAAGTAGCGGTGGTGTAATTTGTTACGGGCTCAGCATTCTCATTCAACATGTCCATCAGATCATCCTGTGAAAACACAAGTAAAGGGAGTAAAAGAAATGCTGCTGCAAAGAGAGTTGAAAAATATTTCATCTGGATATGGGTTACAGTTTTAAAGTTTCAGTGTTCCATTTTTTAAACATTGTGGTTGTTAAAGTTAATTATCGGGTGAACCCGAGTCGACCCATATTTCGAATTGCCGGATCTGGCAATCCTTAAGTTTTGGCGCATCTTTGGGCATGGGTGAGTAGCTGGCATTGTGATTTATGGAGTTTCGAATCGCATCCTGCATAATAACTACATTTGAATATCCTTCCAGCCTGATTCCGCTTCCGGAAATATCAGCCTTTTCATTACTGTGACACAATAAACAGTTGTCTACAAGTATGGGCGAAATGCTTCCGGAAAAAGTAACACTGACAGTGTCGCATTCAGCGAGCCGGGGATATAAACTTTCTTCATTCTCATAAACACATGAAGAACCAAAAACGCTTAGAGCGACTAACAGATAAAATGTTCGACTCATAAATTTTCTTTTTATAAAAGTCTTTTTCAATTTGCTGAAAATCACAACGAAACCAAAGTCAATTTGAGTTTTCATAAAAGAACGTCAGTCTAAGTGCGCCTTGGTTTCGTCCTTCATCTATTTGTTTGGAACAGAATTCAGGCCGAAGTGTTCAAACAAAGCATTGCTTATTAATGGTATTGGTACAAGCTTAAAAAAATGAAAAAACTTTGCCACAAAAGGAGGAGTAGAACTAAAAATTCAGAAAGGCTGAAGCAGCGTCCCACACTGGGTATCAACCCACATGAAAAAAAGGTGAATTTCTCTGATTTACAACACTTTTTTACCACTTGAATCGCATTGGGTAATGTTATAACTTGTGTGAGGAATCCTGAAAAAATCTAAAAACCAAAACAATGAGAATTCTGATAACCGGAAGTCTTGTTTTTCTGCTTTGGGCATTTCTGGCAAGTTGGTATTATGTCTGCTATATTAAGCCTGATTGCGGGAAGACTGCAGAGACTGCGATCGCAGTTGAGAACCTATCCAGCGAACCCTTACCACCTGAGGTAGTAGAAATCCCCAAACCAGAAACCCTGATTTTGTATTTCGACTTCGATAAATCCGTAGTGCTGCCCTCGGCACAGGCAGACGAACAGGTAATCCTTTTTAAGGAATGGATTGAAAAGAATCCTGATGCAGGGTTGGACATAAGCGGTCATACCGACAGCAAAGGCAGTGATGCATATAACCAGAAACTCGGGGTAAGCAGAGCTGAAAGCACAAGGATATATCTAACCGGCAAAAGCATATCCCCCGAAAAAATAACCAGCATTAGCAAAGGTGAGAGTGAACCGGCGGCGGATAATACCTCCGAAGAAGGTAGGGCAAAAAACCGCAGAGCAGAAATAACTTTAAAATAAAAACCATGAATCAACTTATTATAATTCTACAGCAAACCCGTATGAGTGCAATCCTCGAAATTCTTTTGATCCTTTTAGTTGCCGGAATTATCGGTTATCTAACAGCCTACTTTTTTTACAAATCGGTTTACACCAAACGAATTCAATTTCTCGAAGGAGAGAAACATGAATTGAAAAAGCATATCGAAACCCTTTTCATCGAAAAAGCCAAACTTGATCAAACCATCAAGGATTTGGAGAGCGAAATTGAAGCGACGAAAAATCCCGGGAAAAAAGAGCAATAAACTGCCTGATTGAACGCAGCCACAATGGATATCGTTTATCGGGAAGGTATTACGTAATTAAAAATCACGATGAAGTGTGCCAGACTTCCCGCAATCACGAATAGATGCCATACCAGATGATGGTATAGAAACTGGGCTTTGGCGTAAAATAAAATACCGAAGGAATAAAATAGACCCCCTGCCATCAGCCAGAGAAATCCGGTTGTTGGAAGTGAATTAAAAATCGGCACAATGGCAATAAGCATAAGCCATCCCATAGCAACGTACAAACCCACAAAATAATAGTTGACCCTTGTTTTCGACTTTCCCATTGGGGTAAAAGTCATGAAAATACCAGCCAGTGCCATTCCCCATTCCAGACCAAAAATTACCCACCCCAGGGTTCCATGCAGTACTACCAGTGCTAGTGGAGTATATGTTCCGGCAATCAGGAGGAAAATGGATATTTTGTCGAAAACAAAAAACAACTTTTTTGCTTTGCCCTCTCTCAGTGCATGAGCCATGCCCGATGAAAAATAAAGCAAGACGAGGGTAGCCCCATAAATCGATGTAGTAACTATATGCCAGGCATTTCCCCTGAGTACGGAGAAAATTATCATTAAAACTAAGGCCAATGCCGAAAGTAATGCCCCGGCAAGGTGCGATATTGCATTAGCTGACTCTTCGGATTTTTTATATTTACGTTGTTCAGGCATTATTTGGTTTTTGAATAGGGCAGCAAAGTTAACTAAAACAATGAAGGAGTATGCAAGTAACAAAAGTCTACCCGATAGCATCAGGCTGAAATAAAAAGAGATGCTGCAAGCTATTGTATTGGTAATTATTGTCTTGGGGACTATTTTCAGCTTTAGGAATTTCGTTCAAAGCCTTGCATTGGGATAATCTCATGACGACCTAAAGTTGCTTCCAAGGTGCTAGTCCTTAAAATGGGCTAAAATTCGGCTTTACCAGGTTGGCGTTTTACCCCTCTATCCCATGCAGTAATGAATGGAACATCTGGAAAATCCTGTTTCCTTTAGGAATTTATCGAAATAGAACGCCGATTTTTCAAATCTGTTATTGCAGAAATTAATATACATTTTTTGAACTAAATTGCTTTTAATTTGCTTATTACATTTGGATAATACACTAATTGAAAAAAGATGAAAAATATTTTAATAGGTTTGTCAGTTTTACTTCTTGCAATTATCGCCTTTTCGAATTTCTCCCGCGAAACAGAGAAAGGCATAAAGAAGTTGTCGGAGAACCCTGAAATTGAAGATTCCACTATGATTCGTGCTAAGCAAAATTACGCTAATTTCTGTGCAAGCTGCCACTACGACGACTTGAGTTGGTTTACATCCAGAAAGTGGAAATACGGCCATAGTGTTGACGACATCAACCAAAGCATTCTTACGGGTTATCCCGATTATGGAATGCCCTCCTACCGCGACGCCTTGAGTGATAAAGAATCGAAGGCAATTTCGGAATACATACATCAAACCCTCGATCTGGGTCAACAGGAAAAGCGTAATCGCTTGGGAGATAAGGATTACTATTTGACTCAAAAACTGAAAATAAGACCCGATACCATTATTACCGGACTGAATGTCCCATGGGGAATGGCTTTTCTTCCCGGGGGAGATATCCTGGTAACCGAGCGGGAGGGCAAATTATTACGTTTCAGGAATGGTAATATACTAGCCGAAATCGAAGGCTTACCCGACATTTATGCCATTGGACAGGGAGGACTGATGGATATAAGGCTACACCCTGACTATGCCAAAAATGGCTGGATTTATTTTGCATACACCTCCACTTCCAAAAACGAATCCGAGGGTTGGGGCACAGCGATTATGAGGGCCAGGCTGAAAGAAAACACACTGACCGACAAGGAAGTTTTATTCAAAGCCTTTCCCGACTCACGAACCGGCCACCATTTTGGATGCAAAATCACATTCGACAGTAAAGGCTACATGTTTTTCGGGATAGGAGAGCGAGGAAAAGCATCCAACTCTCAGGATCTCTCAACCGACAACGGCAAAATTCACCGCCTTTACGACGATGGTACGATTCCCTCCGACAACCCCTTCTACAATACTCCCGGAGCAAGAAAAAGCATTTGGAGTTACGGACACCGCAATCCGCAGGGCTTGGTTATAAGTCCATTTACCGATGAGCTTTGGGAAACAGAGCATGGTCCAAAGGGAGGCGATGAGCTCAACCTCATTGTTCCCGGTAAAAATTATGGTTGGCCCGAAATCAGCTTTGGAATAAATTATGATGGATCGGTGCTTACACCCGATACTGCAAAAGTCGGGATGGAACAGCCTGCAACTTATTACGTGCCTTCCATAGCCCCCTCCGGAACTTGTTTTGTGACGGGAAACAAGTATAAAGGATGGGAAGGGAATATCCTCATAGGCTCCCTTCGTTTTCGAAACCTCGAGCGGGTTGAGCTTACAGACAATAAAGTAACGGATAAAGAAACGCTTCTTTACGATATTGGTAGAATGAGAAATGTAGAAGTAAGCCCTGAGGGGTATATTTATGTTGGTTTGGAATCCCCCGGTATGATTATTCGCCTTGTACCCATTGAATAAGGAAGTCAAGGTTTGGCTCGCTCCCCCGGATTAAGTCTTTCTTTCGGGACTGTAAATGATTTCAATTTATCAGATTCCCCCGTCATTTATATCGGGTTTAATCATTTTATGGTATAAATTCTAACAAATTGTAATTACAGAAGGGAGTTTTAGATGAAATATTTAAGATATTTCGTACATTTGCATCCCAATAAACAAAACTAAAAAGTTACTTAAATAATAATACATTGGCAGGTAAAACACTATTCGACAAAATCTGGGATTCGCACGTGATTGAAGAGATAGCCGGCGGGCCCAGTATATTATACATCGACAAGCATCTGGTGCATGAGGTCACAAGTCCTCAGGCATTTGCGGGGATAGAGAAACGCGGGTTGAGTGTTTTTCGTCCGCAGAACACAGTTGCCACGCCCGACCATAACGTTCCCACAATTGATCAGCATTTACCTATTAAGGATCAACTTTCCGCTTTTCAGGTAGCTAAGCTGACGGAAAACTGTAACCGTCACGGCATTACGCTCTACGGGCTCAATCATCCATATCAGGGCATTGTTCACGTGATTGGTCCGGAGCTAGGCATCACCCAGCCCGGGATGACGATTGTGTGTGGAGACAGTCACACTTCCACTCATGGTGCTTTTGGCAGCGTGGCATTTGGCATCGGGACTTCCGAAGTTGAGATGGTTCTGGCTTCGCAATGCATTATGCAGCCCAAGCCCAAAAGGATGAGAATAAACGTTGAAGGCAAAACCGGCAATGGCGTTACCGCGAAAGACATTATTCTTTACATTATTGCAAAGATCACTGCCAGCGGCGGCACCGGCTATTTTATCGAATATGCCGGATCTGCCATTCGTAGTCTTTCCATGGAAGGCCGCATGACGATTTGTAACATGAGCATTGAAAGTGGAGCAAGGGGAGGCTTAATTGCTCCGGACGAAACCACTTTCGAATATATCAAAGGTCGAGAGTTTGCCCCAAAAGACGTTGAATTCGAAAAGTCCGTTGCCAGGTGGAAAATGCTTAAAACTGATGAGGACGCTGTTTTCGATGCGGAGTTGACCTACGACGCTGCCGATATTGAGCCCATGATAACCTACGGTACCAATCCGGGTATGGGGTTAAAGATTACTGCAAAAATCCCCTCTGAAAAAGACATCGAGGCAAGCAATCGGATAACATTCAGCAAAGCCTTGGCATATATGGGCTTTAAGCATGAGGAATCGCTGATTGGCAAACCCGTCGATTATGTATTTGTTGGGAGCTGCACCAATGGGCGTATCGAGGATTTGCGTGAGGTTGCAGCATTTGTCAAAGGCCGCAAGAAAGCCGATAATATTACCGCATGGATTGTACCCGGGTCCAAGCAGGTAGAGAAACAAGCGCATGCAGAAGGCTTAACCAAAATTCTTGAGGATGCAGGTTTTAAGTTGCGTCAACCCGGCTGTTCTGCTTGTTTGGCTATGAACGACGATAAAATCCCTCAGGGTAAACTGGCAGTTACTACATCAAACCGCAACTTCGAAGGCCGTCAGGGCCCAGGATCAAGGTCGATGCTCGCAAGTCCGCTTACGGCGGCCGCTGTGGCGGTTGCAGGCAAAATTGTAGACCCAAGAGACCTGTCAGGTCTATAGACCTGACAGGTGTATTAAATTAACTAATTAGCACCCAATCAAATGGCAATCGAAAAATTTATAACACTCGTTTCTTCAGCTGTTCCGCTACCCATTGAAAACGTTGACACCGACCAGATCATCCCGGCTCGCTTCCTGAAAGCTACAACGCGCGATGGCTTTGGAGAAAATTTATTCAGAGACTGGAGATACGACGGCCAGAACAACCCCAAACCCGATTTTGTTTTGAACCAAAACAAATACTCCGGAGCTATTCTGGTTGGAGGCAAAAACTTCGGCAGCGGTTCGAGTCGCGAACATGCAGCATGGGCAATATATGATTATGGCTTCAAAGTCGTCGTCTCGAGCTTCTTCGCGGATATCTTCAAGGGAAACTCGCTGAACATAGGCCTTTTACCTGTGCAAGTCACCGAAAGCTTCCTGGAAAAGATTTTTAAAGCGATTGAAAAGGACCCCGATGCAAAAATCAAAGTGGATCTCCGCAAACAAGAGATATCCCTTGAAGTTTCGGGTGAAAAAGAAATTTTCGACATCAACCCCTATAAAAAAGAGTGCTTGTTGAATGGTTATGAGGATATTGACTATCTCATCAGCCGTAAAGACAAGATTGAGGCTTTTGAAAAAAAGTAAGATAAACTCCTGAGGCTTCTGCTGCCGCAGCAAGGGGAAACAAAAAGACGAAAATGGATCACTGAGTTTCGAAATAGGATGAATCACAGCGGAACAACGATCTCTTTAAGAAAAGCAAAGGGGGGAGATAATCCGGAGCGATAGTTCGAATACATTAAAAACACAGCATGAAGATAACTATAATGGACACAACACTTCGGGATGGGGAACAAACCTCCGGAGTGTCGTTTACAGGGACGGAAAAGCTCACCATGGCAAAGCTTTTACTTGAAGATTTAAGGGTCGACCGAATAGAAATTGCCTCTGCCCGAGTTTCCGAGGGCGAATACAAAGGTGCAAAGATGATCTTTGCTTGGGCCAAAGAGCACGGCTTTATTGAAAAAGTAGAAGTGTTGGGATTTGTTGATGGAGACATTTCCCTCAAGTGGATCGAGAATGCAGGCGGGAAGGTGATCAACCTCCTTACCAAAGGATCCTTGAAACACTGTCAGTATCAACTTCGCAAATCCCCCGAACAACACATCGAAGATATTAAAGGCGTTTTAAAGACCGCCAAAGAAATGGGCATTCGGGTTAACATCTATTTCGAAGATTGGTCGAACGGCATGAGAAACTCCCCAGAGTATATGTATCAGATGCTCGATAATCTTCAGAATGAGAACATCGACAGATTCATGTTACCTGATACTTTGGGTATTCTGAACCACGATGAAACCTATAAATTCTGTCTCGACATAAAAACCCGGTATCCAAAACTCGAATTCGATTTTCACGCACACAACGATTATGATCTGGCAACAGCAAATGTTTTCTCCGCAATAAGCGCTGGCATTACCGGGATTCACACTACCATTAACGGACTTGGAGAAAGAGCCGGCAATGTTCCGATTTCCAGCGTTATAGGGATTGTTAAAGACCATTTCAAATACGAAATGTCGGTTCAGGAAGATAAACTTTATCTTGTAAGCAAGTTCATCGAATCGTTCTCAGGGATAAGAATTCCCGCAAACAAACCTCTTATCGGGGAAAATGTTTTTACGCAGACGAGTGGTATTCATGCCGATGGAGACCAGAAAGACAATCTGTATTTCAATGATCTGCTTCCCGAACGCTTCGGCAGAAAGCGACAATACGCGCTTGGCAAGATGTCGGGAAAAGCAAGTGTTATTAAAAACCTTGAAGAACTTGGAATTGAGCTCAGCAAGGAAGAAATGAAAATGGTTACAGACAGGATCATCGAATTGGGCGACAAGAAGGAAACAGTATCCAAGGAAGATCTTCCATATATCATTTCTGATGTTCTCAAAAGCGAAAAAGTCAACCAGAATATCAAAATCAAAAACTATTCGCTTTCGGTTGCAAAGGGCTTGCGTTCCATGGCCACCCTAAGTATTGAAATCAATTGCCTAAGCTATGAAGAAACAGCTTCGGGTGATGGTCAGTACGACGCATTTATGAAAGCCCTTTGGAAAATTTACGACAAGCTGGAGAAGAAACACCCTGTGCTTACCGACTATGTGGTTACGATCCCTCCGGGCGGCAAGACCGATGCCCTTGTTGAATGCTCTATCACATGGGACTATTCCGGGAAGATCATCAAAACCCGCGGACTCGACTCCGACCAGACAGTAGCGGCAATAAAAGGAACTTTGAAAATGCTGAACATTATAGACGAAATGGATAACTCAAAAGTTTGAGTCTCACATCCAAAATAAAATATTTTTTTACGAAAAATATAAGTCTTATCATCCATTAATTAACTTTTTAACTCAAAACCCTATTTCTTCATGGAATTCAAAATCGCAGTGCTCGCAGGTGATGGTATCGGACCCGAAATTATTGAACAAGCCATCAAAGTACTTGAGGCGGTTGGCTTAAAGTACAATCACAAGTTTCATTTCACAAGGGCTCTGGTAGGTGCCTGTGCGATTGATGCTGTTGGTAATCCATTCCCGGATGACACTTTCGATCTGTGCATGAATTCCGATGCGGTTCTGTTTGGTGCCATTGGTGATCCCAAGTACGATAACGATCCCAAGGCCAAGGTAAGACCTGAGCAGGGACTGCTTGCCATGAGGAAAAAACTGGGTTTGTACGCAAACATACGACCTGTAACAACCTTTAAGTCGCTGATTCACAAATCGCCGCTTCGCCCCGACCTGGTTGAAGGAGCTGATTTTGTGGTTATTCGCGAGTTAACCGGTGGTATATATTTTGGAGAGAAAGGAAGATCCGAAGACCTTACCAAGGCTTTTGACACTTGCACTTATACAAAGGACGAGGTAATCCGCATCACCAAGCTAGGCTTTGAATACGCAGCCAAAAGAAACAAAAGACTTACCGTAGTCGACAAAGCCAATGTGCTTGCCACCTCCAGATTGTGGAGAGAAACAGTTCAGGAGATGGAACCCTCTTACAAAGACATAGCTGTTGACTATATGTTTGTTGACAATGCAGCGATGCAGATCATTCAGTGGCCCAAAAAGTTTGACGTTATGGTTACCGAAAACATGTTCGGGGATATACTTTCCGATGAAGCAAGCGTAATTACAGGCTCTCTTGGCCTATTACCCTCTGCATCTGTTGGGATACACACCAGCGTTTTTGAGCCGATTCATGGCTCCTATCCTCAGGCTGCCGGCAAAGATATTGCAAATCCCGTAGCTACAATACTTTCCGCAGCCATGATGCTCGAACTTGCACTTGATTTGCAGGATGAAGCCAAAGCCATCCGCGATGCCACTGACAAATCGCTTGCCGAAGGGGTTGTTACGGTAGATATTGCCGAAGGGAGATCCTACAAGACTTCGGAGGTTGGCGACTGGATTTCGAAAAACATATAAGAAAGATCACTCCAAAAAAGTTCAACAGATCTTGTGATGGAACAATATTTCCGCACTGTATCTGTTGTTAATCGCGCTCGGGCTCGTCGTTTTCGATCATATTGAATTTTATCCCCGACAATTTGGAGAAATCATGTCCCGAATCCCTGATGTCTTCGTCATCTTCCGAATAGCTCCAATTTACCGTCAGGCTTATATTCTTCTTCTCTATTGCACCCAGAATTTTAAAAATTGTAAGAAGCAGCTTTGCAGCTGATGAGTTAAAGTATGTAAGCTCAACATGGACAGTTGTGGCAACCGGCGATTTAACATATTCTGCAACCCAATCAAGAATAGGGCTGTAAAAAGCCGAGCTATCCTCGAGAAATGAAGCCCCTTTAATCTCGATTATTCCCTTTTTTGGGTCCAGAAGGATATCCGGGGAGTTTGTTGTTCGTTGAATGGTTATAGTGTTCATGATATTCGAATGATTTATATTTCACATTCACATGGATAGCATCGGTAACAAGATAGGTTTTTTTTCTTAATCTCAAATAAGATATTGCATAAACTGCAAGATGAGAACTATGGCGTTCAGTTTAACATCAGGAAATGTAGCCATCAATTGCCTTTAGCAATTGGGGAGCCCAAAGCGGCTTAATCAGGTATTTATCAAAGTTCTTGTTTTCCTCGTCTCTGGTTTTATCTTCCACAAAATAAGCTGTTTGAGCAATAATTGGCAGATTTGGTCTGATTTTTTTAATTTCTCTTGAAGCCTCATAGCCATCCATCACAGGCATAAGAATATCCATTAAAACAACTGCGATTTTCTCATTCGATATAACCATATCCAGCGCCTCTCTCCCGTTCTTAGCCCATAGTACATTAATTTTTGTGGGCCTCAGGATTTCCTTAAGATAAATAAAGTTCGAATCAACATCTTCTGCAATTAACAAGAACCTGCCCGACCAGTCCCTTTCTATAGTATCGACTGCTTTCCTAACCGGTTCAATTACTTTTTTTATCGGCAGGGCTTCTTTTGCCTTGTTAACCTCCAAAAATGGAATCGTGAAATAGATCGCAACACCCTCCCCTACTTGCGATTCAGCCCGAATTTCGCCTCCAAGCAGTTTCACCAGACTCTTCGAAATTGCAAGTCTGATAACAGACCCGTCAAAAGGAAGGTTATAGTTGTCGGTTAGCTTATTGTATCGTTCGAATATCACATCCAATCGCTCCTGAGAAAAACTTGTCCCCGTGTCTTTCACGAAAAACTCGATAAAACCGTTGCCTTTTTTGGTGTAACCAATTTTTACCATGCCTTGTTTTGTGTGAATAAAGGCGCTTTCCATAAGGTTATTCAAAACGAATTTCAATCGCTGAGGATCTGTCATAACGATAAGCTCCTCATCCAATCGCACATTTTCAATAAAAAGCTGAATATTACTTTTTCCAAGCTCGCCCTTCTGTACCTCAAAAATCTGGAACATTTCTCCCAACAACTTATTTACATTGATTCCCACCTTTTTTATCTCAAATTTCTCTGATTCAATTTTTGAAATTTCCGACAGGTTGTTTACAAGCAAAAGGAGATATTTGCTGCTGGAGTTTATATGGCTCAGATAAATAGCTTTCGAATCAGGCGAAATATCCGGTTTCTCAAGCAACTCGGAAAAACCGATTATTGCATTCAGTGGAGTCCTCACCTGATATGACAAGCTTGACATAAAATGATGATCCATCAGTGTTTTCGCATCCCTATTCGAATGATTGTAAAAGGTATGGCTATCGAGATATATCTCGTTGATTTTCCCAAATATCAGTAGTCCGAAAACAAAAATACCCACGACCATAATGAGCCTGCTATAAACTTCCTGAATTGGAACATTTGTAAGAAGAGCCTGCAAAAACGAGGTGTCATCCTTCTGCAGGAGGTAAAATATACTCGCATCCAAAAAGTACATGACTAAACCCAAAACCAAGGCTAGTACAAGAACATTGTTTCTTTTTTTCATAACAACTTATTTAAATTAATGGGGCATTTCAGCACACAAAATGCTAATGAAACGCTACCGAAAACCCTACTCGTACAGGGTTCATGATATAATTTCCCTGAGTATTCAGAAATTTCCATCCGGGTTGAAACAAGCTGATCATTCGTTCTTCCACCATTGGACTTGCAAAATCGGAAAAAACAGTAAACATCATCATGTTTTTCCCTCTTTTGTTTTTCACTGAGAAATCCAAACCTGCCTGATAGTTAATTCCCAACAATGTTTGCCTGTATATTCCGAGGGGCTCATCTTTTGCGTCCTGCTGAAAATAGATTTTACTTGAAAAAGTTCCCGGAGAAACACCTACCCATAACTTTAATTTACCAATAGGAACTTTATAACGGACGATAGCCCGGACAGAGATTACTTCGCCTATTCTGTTAATATTGCTTTCCATACTATCAGTAGTCAAAACACCGCTTTGTTCAAATACCCAGTCGCTTGTAGACCTTTGACCGGCATAAGCAATCGGTATGGTGGTTTTGAAAAAATCAGCAGCTATCCCAACTTCAAAGCGCGTTCTTGTTCGTTTCATAATACCTGCTCCGGCGAACCAGCCTGAAGCTTTCACACTCATATCCCCTTTAATAACCATGTTCACAGGAAACTCGGGAATCATGGGAACCCCATACCAAGCCGGGATCTGATACCCTCCAGAAATGAAGAAATAGGTGTTATCCTTTTCAATTTTATCATTTGTTGGGACAATAACCTTCAGTCCTTCATACTTCATGGTATCGGCCTGGGCAATTGCTGAATTATTGCATATAATTACAAATTGCACGATGATGCTTAACAAGAAATATCTTTTCATCCCCAAATTGAATTGAATTCAAAAACAAGTTAAAGTTTGTACGCACAATAATACTATTTGTTTGCTAATAATTCCAACAATCCTCAACCATATTAAATTCGGCCCTGAATTGAATAGTCATTTTTTCAATATTTAGGCGGATATTAATAATAATTGACTAATTTTCTCACTGAAAAAAAAGTTTGATTTTTTTCAATTCAGTACAAACTTAATTACTATTGCAAATTGATTTTTCAATAAGGATCTAGTTCTAAAATGTACAATAATCATGGAAAAGCCAGCTGAACAAAGACCCAACATCCTCTATGTGGATGATATTGAAAACAATTTGATCCTTTTCGAAGTGCTTTTCAAAGACCACTTTAATGTTTCAATTGCAGATTCGGGAAAGAAAGCTTTGGAATTAATGAGGGAAAAGGAGTTTGCCGTGTTGATTTCCGACCAAAGCATGCCGGAGATGTCTGGAACCGAATTGATGGAAATTGTGAAAACCGAGTTTCCCGATATGATGCGTTTTATCCTTACGGCATATACCGACTACAAAACGGTTGTGGATTCGATCAATAAGGGCGAAATCTATGGGTTTTTCAACAAGCCTTTTGACTCTGAAGCTGTGAAGATGTCGCTGAATAAAGCTATAGAAGTTTATAATCTGCGTATCTCCAATAAAAAGATGATTAAGGAACTCGCCAGAGTAAACAGCGAATTGCTTGACCTCGACAAGTCCAAAACGCGATACCTGAATATCATAACCAACGAAATCAGATCCCCAATAAACAAAATCATGAGCGCTGTTCACATGCTCAAAGACCGGATCGGTTCGAATGATTTAAGCGAACTGCTTTTTTATCTTGACACATCGGTTTCCCGACTTGAGAGTTTTTCTTTTGCCGCAAACCAGCTTGCAAGACTCAACGAGGAAAATAATGCGCCAATAGAGCTAAAGGATGTCTCTCTAAGGGAGTTGACGGAATTGTGTGTTTTGGAGAATAAGAACCTGCTCGACAAGTTCCTGATAAATGTTGATTTCAAGGAACAAAATCAGGACGTTGTGGTAAAAGGGGAAAACGACCTTTTAATGGCTTGTTTAACAACGCTTTTAATGAATTCGCTCAAGCATACTGAAAAGAACGGCAATATTCTGCTTCACTTTGAGGAATCGAGTGAATTTAAATGTTTGGAAATCATTGACGATGGGAGTTTCTACTCTTCCCACCAGATTGATAATATGATGAACTTTTTTTCGGGGGATCAAAAGTCGGATGATTTCACACCCGGTATCGAATTAATTCTGGCGAAACAGATTATGATTTCACACGGGGGAAGAATCATTATCGCCCAGAATGAGGATAAAAAAGTATCCACACAAATGATGTTCCCTTGTTAAAGAAAACAAACAAAGCAAGTAGTAAGCCATGACAGAATCGATGTTGACCGCCTTAATGAAATTGTTTGCAATTCTTGCAATCATAAATAAGGATGTCGCCATAGTTCTCTCGCGGAATTTTGTATTTTCTTTCCTGAAAACACAGTTTAATCATAAAATCGTAGATCAGTCGCTCATTGTCTTCGACAAGGAAATCAGCAAACTTAACGTACTGAATGGCCTTAATGAGTCGAAGATCACATCCTTGATGTCTGTTCAGGTCCTGTCGATTTGCCGGGAAATAAATCAGGGACTTCACATCAAGGGTAAATATCTGATTGTAGTAAGCCTGATCCAATTCTCAAAATATTTCGACGAATATTCCGATTCCTCAGATGATTTCAGGCAAACCATATCGGATATGGTAAAGACTATTGCCGAGGATTTAATGATTTACGAAGAGGAATTCAACAACTGTAGAATTTTTATAACCGAAAAGTTTTACAAGATCCCCCAAAAGGAAAGGCTTTTGGTTGTCAGCAACATCAATTCCTTCAGCTTCACCAAAATAAACTTCCTTCACAAGGAGAACCTCAGCGGGCAATTCTTCTTCCTTAAAATCAATCAATGCGACTTGATCCTTTTTTATTATAGTGGGATTGAAAAAATCGAGTTAAGCAGCAAACATGTTTTTCCGGGACACATATATATATTTCCAAAAGGCTCGGCTCTGAAAGGAGAAAATTTTGCGCCTTTGTATTACAGCGACATCGAATCGGGCTTTTTAAAGACGAAGACATTCCAGAAAATACTTCTTTCGGCAGAAAATATTGAATTCAAATTCCCGAAAAGCCCGAACGGAATTCAGAGGTTCAGCTTTACTGCTGAATCGGGTGATTTGCTGGGTATTCTGGGAGGATCAGGAACCGGAAAATCGACGCTTCTAAAAGTACTCAACGGCAGCTACAGTCTTGAAAACGGCGAGATCCTGATAAACGGTCACAATCTGCACTCCGACAAGAAAGGAATAAAAGGAATAATCGGGTACGTGCCACAGGACGATTTGCTGATTGAAGAGCTAACGGTTTATCAGAATCTTTATTACAACGCCAAACTATGTTTGGGCGATCAGAACGATGCTGAAATAGACGCTGCTGTATTGAAATATCTCAACAATCTCGACCTGTTTTACATTAAAGACCTTAAGGTTGGCTCCACTCTTAATAAATTCATTAGCGGAGGCCAAAGGAAAAGGTTGAATATCGCTTTGGAACTGATTAAGGAGCCCTTGGTTTTGTTGGCCGACGAACCCACTACCGGTTTGTCGTCCACGGATTCCGAAAATGTGTTGCAATTGTTGAAGGACTTGTCGCTACAGGGTAAAATTGTTATTCTGAACATCCATCAGCCTTCATCCGAAATATTCAAGATGCTTGACAAGCTGCTGATTCTTGACAAAGGAGGTTTCCCTGTTTATCTCGGGAATCCCCTGGACTCCTTTTCATACCTGAAAGACATAGCCAATCGAATTGATGCAGCCGAAATAGAATGCCCGTATTGTGGAAACGTTCAACCCGATGAGATTTTAAAGGTAATAGAGGCAAAACGTGTTAACGAGTTGGGAGAGTACACCAGTGAGCGGGTAATTTCGCCTTCAACCTGGTACGAGATGTTCCGCAAGAATTTACAAAGTGAGACGATAGTGGCCAATAAAAATACTGAAGTGCCTTCCACCCGCTTCAAAACGCCCACCTTCATCAAGCAATTTGTGACCTATTCTCAGCGAAACTTCTTCAGTAAGCTGGCGGACAGGCAATATGCTCTTTTTGCTGTTTTCATTTCCCCCATCCTTGCCTTAATCCTTGGTTTTTTCACTAAATATGTAAGTGGAAACGAATCCAATCCCTGGGAGTACATGTTTATCAACAATGTGAATATTCCCGCATACATTTTTATGGCCGTAATTGTGGCTTTGTTTATTGGACTCATTATAAGTGCCGAAGAAATTATAAAAGACAGCCGGATACTGGAGCGGGAAAAGTTTCTCAATCTGAGCAGGGCTTCCTATTTCAATTCGAAAATCACATTTCTGTTTGTATTGTCGGCTGCACAGATGATTATTTTTGTGTTGCTGGGCAACGGCATCCTGGAGATTAAAGGAATGACGCTTAATTACTGGCTGGTATTGTTTTCCACAGCATGTTTTGCCATAATGCTGGGACTGAATATTTCGGCCTCCTTAAAATCGGTAATAGCCATCTACATTACAATCCCTTTTATTTTGGTACCGCTTATCCTTTTATCAGGGATTATAGTAAAGTACGACAAAATGCATTACAGCATCTCTTCCAATCAATATGTTCCCGTTGTGGGCGACATGATGGCCTCAAGATGGGCATATGAGGCACTGATGGTAAGCCAGTTCAAGGACAACGCGTTTCAGGAAAACTATTACCCGCTAGATCGGGAATTCGCCAATCTTTCATTCGAGTTGAACTTCCTAATTCCAGCAATCTACAACAAACTAAATGATTACGAGCGGCTTATAAGGTTAAACCCAGACGATTCGAAGTTAAAAGAAACCCGCTCTCTTGTTCGGAATGCCGTAAAGGATCTTCAAAAAGAATTCATTGGTGTGATATCTGAATTTGAGATCGTGAATGAGGCAGGGGAGCTGAATTTGAAAAGCATTCATGAGTTCCTAAACAGTTTGAAAACCGTTCTCATTAAGAGAACCAACTCCCTTATTGACGAAAAAGACGCTGTATATGAAAAAATGAAGAAGCAGGGAATTTCAAGTGATGATTTCATCCGATTAAAGGAGGGTAATTTCAACCGCAGTGTTGCTGAAATGGTGCTGAACACCAATGAAATGATAAAGATTACGGATCACAAAGGTCGATTTATAAGAAAGGATTCCCCTATTTATCAGTACCCCTTATCCCCTGCCGGCCGCGCCCAGTTCTATTCAGGGGGTAAGCGGATTGGATCATGGGAGATCGACACCTTATGGTTTAACATTTCGGTTTTATGGTTCATGACCATTTTACTTTATTTTTCGCTTATCACCGGTTTCCTTAAAAAGTCTCTCAATGTAATTTCCTCCGAGGGCAAACAAAAATGAAAAAGTAATTTTTTGAGTTTTATTATACAGCACAAACATTTTATTCATATTTTTAGCGGATATTCTTTTCCCAAGAAAAGATAAACTGCTTTAGATTTAAATTAGGCTCAATATTTGATACGGTGATTTGTGGCAAATGAATTATAGAATTTTCTAAAAGAAGAATGTATGAACAAATTTAAAACAGTATTTTGGCTTTGCGCTTTTACCGTGCTTATTGCAGGCAATAGCGGTTGCAAAAATGTGCAGACCAATAATGACAGCCAGGCTGAAAACATTGCTGATTCTATGGATGGGCATACATCGGATCAGGAATCGGTTTTGTTCCTTCTGCCGTCGCCTGGAGAAATACTCCTGAGATTTTACAGCGCCGATTTCCAGTATAATCCGGAGCTCTTGAACTCTCCCCTTAATAAAGACAAGTACATTGGATCAAAAGCTCAAACCTTGAATTTAGGGGTTTATATAACCGACATGGCATACTCGGCTTTATTTGAAAGGTCGGCTGAGACAGTGAACTACCTGGAAGCAGTTCAAGCCTTAAGCACTGAGACCGGAATATCATCAACCATTTTCGAGTCACTTCTGGTACGATCCAAAGCAAACGCAGGAAAGCTTGACTCTCTCGCAAACATCTCCAACGAGGCCTTCAGCAATATGCTGGAATTTCTTGAAACAGGTGGCAAAGAAAACACGATAGCACAGGTGTCAGCAGGTGCATACATTGAAAGCCTTTTTATTGCGCTTCAATCCATTGGCAGCTATTCAGAAGACAATGAAGCATTGGAACTGCTTTCTGATATGCGGTTCCCGGTAGACAATCTTCTAGAAAAAGCAAAAAGTGCTACGCTTAATGAAGCCGACAAAACAATCATCAACTATCTGATTGAAATATCCACAATTTTTAATGACTTGGAAAAGAGCAGCTCTAAAACCGTGGTTACTCAAAATCCATCGGGTGAAGTTTCAATTCAGGGAGGTGAAGAGTTAAAAATGAATGAGGCCAATTTTATTATCCTGAAGAATAAAGTTGCTGAGATTAGAAAAGGCATTGTTAGTTATTAAGGTAAATAATTGATATTAAGTAAAATGAAAAAGCTATCATATATTTTAGTCTTCGTATTCCTGGCCATTTTCTCAAACATTGAGGTTTTTAGTCAGAGTTGCAACAAGTTTCACCTATATGGATCTTGCATGCAGTATCCGGGTCCTTCCTACAAAATGGACGGCCAATCCAGAAGCAATGTAATCGGAGTTGGCGATAAGCTCGTTTATAGTGTTATTTTCTATGGGGACAGGAATTACAAACTTATCTTTTGCACTACCGACCTGTTTAAGCCTGTGCATTATATTCTGAGTGACGGGGTTACGAGGGAAGTGATTTTTGACAGCGAAAAAAACGACTTTACCGAAATTGTTGAGCTGAACATTGAAACAACCCGACGAATCATGATCGAGATTTCGGTTTTAGCAACTAATGCAGAAGAAGAGCTTACAGAGGATTATTTTGGCTGCGTGGGATTTTTGTTGCATTGGAAACCCCTCAAGAAGTAAGTGTTGTGAGATTGTTCCTGTTAAAGAAATATATGTTGAGCACCTTTTCTGATGTCGCGCCAAAAATCAGGTGAATTGCCATGTCAGTGCTTTAAAAAACTTTTTTTGATTATCCTTTTTCAAGCCATTTGATAGCTGATTTTTCGGTTGTGAAGACTTTTACTTCGAATCCTATTTTAACGCAGGAATCGTTTTCAAATAATGAGGATATGGCCGTTGTAAGAGGATTATCCGTGATAACAGCCTCCTTTTTGCCTTTAAGAATCTCACGGATCGAATAAAAATAATCCCAAACCATGTCAGTATCATCAACTTCAAAGTCAAATAAGGAATTCCTGTAATCCGAAAGCAGGTTGTATTTAAGTTTAACGAACTCATCCATCAACAATAATTCAGCCCAGGCCTCACCAATCTCTTTTCTTGGAATAGTACCGCTATGAGTATAGAAAATGATTTCCTTCTTGTGATCAACTGTAATTTTATACATAAAGTAAAAATTTCTTCATTTGCTTAAATGTAAATCCAAGTGCGCTAAAAAAAGCTATTCTCGGAATTATTGTCTGGCATGGGTGAACCACTTTCCTCTTTATCGCATTGTCTTAATCCAGCAAAGTGCCAATCAAACTCATTTAGATTGGCCTATTTAACAACAATAATATATAATAAATGTTTATTTCCAAATTTTATTATTCGGAAAACAAATAGAATAAGCAACGATTTTAACAAACAAGCTTGAATATTATTGTCAAATATACAACCCAGGTATTCCAATGCCTTGCACAATTGTGTCAAAAACATGGAAATATAGGCCGCTAAAAATCCATTGCTGATACTTATAGCTATGTTATTAAAAGGGCTTGAAATGCTGTTTTAATAATTCCCAGTTCTACAAGTGGATGAACAATCTGTAAATCGAAAACACACTTACAAGGAGCAAAAAATTTAGTTTAAAAGATTGGGTAGACTGGTAGAATGAATGCCAAATTTTTACAAGCCAAGCGGATTCACCCAATTACCGCCGGCTTTTCTCCATTCTTCGATAGTAGGCAACTATGGCGGCAATCAAGGTTCCCTCCCCCGAGGCAAAAATAAGCCAGTTGAATTTTAGAGGGATATACTTCAGCGCAGTATTGTAGAGCATTTCCTTATCGGGCAAGGACCAAAGATCGCTTATTGTGAAATAGGTTAGAATAAAGTTGGAATAATCCCATGTAAAAGCAATGATAACAATCAGCGAGCCGATTGACAGCAAAACCCATTCAAGAAAATTTATTCGGGTTTTTACGTCCTGGAATGCGAAGTTCAGAATTACCAATGCAAGGGCAATCATGGTAAGAGAGACGATAATGGGCGATAGCACCGGGCCGGTCCATGTAGTGGGTATGAGAAACAGTACATCCCAGGTTAGAAATGATTCCGGCCAATTGATGAGCAGTTTGAGAAAAAC
>JAIFNN010000123.1 GCA_020047715.1 Bacteroidota bacterium
TATCCCTGAAACCACTAATATGCTGAAGGTTAAGACTGTTTCGGGAGATTATAGGCTGGAAATTACCAATAAATCAACAAATGCTTGTTCTGCTAAATCGGTTGTGAAAACCATTAGCGTGAAAAATGCACCATCGGTACCCACAATTGCAGAAATTGATAACAACACTCTATTCTGCGAAGGAACCCCTGTTGAACTGATAGTTACGAATCCAAATCCGGAGTACACATATCTGTGGAAACGATCCGGAGTGGCAATTGAACAGGCAACCCAGACCTCTTATAAGGGAAGATTACCGGAAGGTGACTATACTGTTTTTGCTGGAACAGGAAACTGTGGCACTTCTTCAGAAACACTCATTCTTAAAAACAAACCGGGACCTGATAAGCCCAAAATATTTGCGCGCGGGCCAAATGTATGGATCCTTATTTGTGATAACAATTCTGCCAGGGAATACAGATGGTACTATAATGATCAACTTATTGCAGGGGCAAAAACCAGTCAATATCTGGCAAGACAGAACCTTGGCGACTATTATGTAGAGGTAAATGAAGGTGGCGAGTGTTATACCCCAAGCGATGTTATAACTATTCCAACAGCGAGCAGCGGAAATGGTAAAGCCGGCATTGATTCCGAAACCATAAACCTTTTTCCAAACCCTACTGAAAGTAAAGTCAATGTAAAATTCGAAAATCTTTTACCAGGCAGGTTAGATGTGGAACTGACAAATTCACTTGGAAATGTTGTTGCCCGCTATCGGTACGAGGACTCAACAGGTTTCGATATTGATATTTCCAAAATGCCCGCAGGAGTTTATTTCTGCAAGATTTTTTATGAAGACGGAGTCGTTATTAAGAATGTTTTGAAACAATAGCAGCCAATATCAAAAAACATGACCAAGCCAATAATAATTTCAGTTAGAATAGTTTTCGCGGCTATTCTTTTCATTCCCGGGATTTTTGCTTTTTCGCAGGATTTTAGCGAAAAGCAGAAAGCCATAATCTACAATGAGGCAATTAAGACGATCATGAACTACGAACTCTATAGTAATGAGTTGGCCGACGAGACGGATATGATCGAACTTACCAAAATAAGCCAAAAACTAACCGACTTGTTTGTCAGTCGTAAAGCTGTTGTTTACAACGATCTTGACCCCGCTCATAAGCTCAGCGAAGCCTACGAGATGGAAACCTACCTTACAAACATGTTGCTCTGGTATCCTGATGGTATGAAGATTTCTCTCGACTATGATAATCTTAAAGCCGGAAACATTATATCGCATGGAAATGAGATCTATACCGTCGACATTATGACCAACAAGAGAATCGATGGGAACTACCTTAATCAGCAAAAGAACGAAAATACAGAAGAATTGCTCTACCGCATTGCATTCTTCCAACAAAACAGTGGTTTCGAGAACTACAGAATCGCCGGTGTGAGAAGTAGCAAAAACACTACTCTTGCCAACGACTCGAGGATTTTGGCTGAGGTGAAAAGTGTGGATTTCTCCGAAAAGGATATGCAGATAATAAAGGAGCAGACCCGGTTTCTCCTGAACGATTACATCAACTTCCTCAACCTTCTTACTGATCCAAAAGAAACCAACGAAGACAAATCTTATTACAGCATCTCTTTTATGGGCTTGTTCAAGGATTCAACAATGAGTGTTGCAAACGACATTGAGCCTGATCCTCAAAACAGGTGGATAAGCATTTCGGAGTATCAGAAAAACCTGAGGGCTTCCTATCCTGAAGGTATTAAAAACATAGGCATGAATATTGACTCGGCCGAATTCGGCAAAGTTATTCCCGAAGGAAATGAGAATTACTATATCAATGGATACATTAATAAATTTTTCTCAGGGAAGTATCAATCCAAAACTGTTTTTCGTGACGATTCCAAGTACGATTTTAAAGTTTCCTTTCAAAAGGATGAAAACACTTTTCAGAATTTTAAGCTTTCAAGTATCGATAAATTTGGTGTTAACCTGTATCAACAGACATCAACCGAAGAAAAAGCTGAACTTCCTCAATATGCCATTACCTCTCTCAAGCGCAGTGGTATGTATTTGGGATTTTCAGTCGGGTATGGAGTTTTAAACTACAGCGATCCAAACCTTACCGATGGTTCGCTTATTAAATGGTCGGTCGCAGGAAAAAACTCTTTTAGTGCTGAGGCAAATGCAACCTGGTATTTTCTTAACCGATCAGGCTTTTCAATTGGGGCGGCTTTCAATCGATTCTCTGCAAATTCGAATTTAACGGGAAGTTTCATCAATCCTGGCTATGAAACAAATGACCCTAACCTTGACCTCTACCAGAAGAAACTAACCGCAGCATTTGATTCCCTGATTACTTTTAACTATGTTTCACTGCCGGTTTCCTTCGTTTTTCACAGTAACAGCAATCCTGAGAAATGGGGAATCTATGGCGAAGTTGGATTGATTAATTCATTCAAAATGAGTTCAAAATACCTTTCTACCGGCAACTCAGGCATCTCAGGGTACTATGAACAATATACCATAGCGGAGGGTCAGGATATTTACGACTGGCCCGAGATGGGATTTGTTCCCCGAACGGGAATCAACAATACTGGAAAAAGCGAGGCCTCCTTTTATAACCTTGCGGCTAAGGCTTTCGTTGGCGTAAGTTGTCCGATTAATTATTTCACAACAGCATTTGTGGGTCCGGAGGTATACTGGAGTTTGAATAACCTGGCCGCTGCTGATACTTATATTGACGCTTTTGGCAACACATCTCCAACAAAAAAGGTTGGATTCTCAAAATATGGCATTAAGTTTGGCATAACGTACAAGTTCTAAACACTGAAAATTCAAGTAAATGAATATCAAATATATAGTCAGTACAGCATTCCTTGGGCTTCTTATGAACACCTACGCCCAGGAACCCATGAAAACTGCAATGAGTAGTAAAGAGGCCAGAATTGTTGATGAAATAAACCTTTCCGATTCCGATATCGAGGTGTTCAAAGAGCAAACCAAACAAAAGGTTGAGGAGTTCCAGCAGCATATTATCACTATCGGCAGCAAGGACCAGCCTGCCGAAAGGCGCAATATGGCGGAGAAAGAAGCTCTAAAGCTTTTTTTCAAGGGAGCCGAAATGCAGACTTCGGTACTAATGCCTGATGGTTCAGTAAGCATACAGTCGAGAACCATGGATAAATACCTGGCAAGACTCAAATCCTTGCCATATACGGCTGTTGTTATCAAGTTTTACGATTTGGTATATATCTCCAGTTTTACTAAAGGTCCTGATGGTAAATATTACTCATCAGCAACGGTGATCCAGGAGTTTACGGGATTCACCGGTGACAATCTTGTTTACAAGGATGTTACGAAAAAGGAAATTGAAATTGTTATTGATCTTGTTGAGGATAAGTTTTTTAACGAAAAGAAATGGAGAGTATTCCTGGGGAACATAAAGGCAACAGAAACAAAAAAAGCATTATAACGATGAAGAGTGCAAAACCTGCTTTAATAGTTTTTCTGCTACTCCTTGGTTTTATTTCCTTGAAAGCCCAGGTGATTCTAAGCTCAGGGTCCAAAATCGAAACTCCCCCGGAATATTACCTAAAAGTGAAGCAGTTTGGTGAGTTTATCGATAGGTTCAATTACACATCCGATTGGAAAGGCCAACTGATCACCGAAGAGTTTTCACAGCGAGTGCCAAGAGCGGAATACCTTAAATTCCTTATTAATGCTGAAGATTCCAGGCTCAATAATCCCGCCGACTCAAGTTACAGACTTTTGTGCAACAGGTTCATAGATTTTACGATTGCGACTGAAAATCCACAGAAAATCAGTCTCTACCAGGGGCAGGTCAAAGCCTGGGTAAAAGCGAGAATTGTATTTACCGGAAAGGAACATTTGGTTGATATAGAAATGATTCCCGAAGTACTTCCCGACCGCTCAGCCAAATGGTCGATAAACAAAGTTGTTACCGATTGCTTTTCCTCAGTAACCGACAGTATGACAACTCATTTCATTGCCCCAAACAGTCATGAAACTGGATTTATCAATCTCAATAAACTTAACGGCACATCGAATCCGGCTTATTTTCTTTCAAAGGGATTGGCCACCGACCCTACACTGCTGTTTGTTACAGAGCTGGCGGAAAATAGGTTGAAAGTCAAAACCATCGAACATCTGGTTTATTTCATAACTTTTCCCGGCTACGAGATCACAGTTGAGGAGTTTAACAGGGATTTCTCCAATTCCGGATGGATTATCAGCAATATAATGGCCGTAACTGAGTGAGATTATCCATTCCCCCTAAAACCCGTTCAAATCCATAACAACGGTTGGGATTAGTAAGAGCAGGCCGAGGATGAAAAATGCAAGAATCATGGGCCACACCCATTTTACCCATTTCTGAAAGGGGATTTTGGCTACCCCCAAAACTCCCATAAGCACTGCCGAAGTAGGGGTGATCATGTTGGTAAAGCCGTCGCCAAACTGGTATGCCATTATGGTTGCCTGTCGCGACACATTGATAAGATCTGAAAAAGGAGCCATAATTGGCATCGTAAGCGCCGCTTTGGCCGATCCGGAGGGCATAATCAGGTTAATCGCAGTTTGAATTCCATACATTATACTAAGGGAGGCATACCTGCCGATATCCTGCATTGAATCGGCAATGCTGTGGAGCATCGGGTCGATCACCTTGCCGTTTTGAAGAACTACGATAATCCCGCCTGCAAGTCCTACAACCAATGCGGCCGAGAGAATATCCTTGGCTCCGGCAATAAACAACTCGGTGATTTTGTTGGGGGAGTAATTCATGGCAATGCCGCTGGAAATACCCATGGCAAAAAACAATGTGGCAATTTCAAGGATATACCATTGATACCCCATCACTCCAACAATGAGGTACAGAATGGTAAAGATGAAAATATTCAGTATGAAGAAATGCACCGATTTGCGCAAGGCAATAATGCTTGTTGCAGCAAACAAAACCGTAAGAACAGGGATAACCGGCAATACAAGTTTCGATTGCCCCATGCTTAAGGTCGAGGTGAAATGAAATACCGAAAAAAGTCCCATGATGACCATCAGGATCCCGAATGTAAGCCATCCTGAAAGAGGGGTTTCGTAAGCGATGCCTTGGGATTCTTCCGCGGCTTTGTCGCGCCACACCTTGTCTTCTTCATAAACAAGTGATTTGGTGGGGTCTTTTTTGATTTTCGAAGCATATCGCAAAATGAAGAATATTCCCAGGCTGGTAATTACGACCCAACAAAAAAACCTGTACTCTATTCCCGAAAACAAAGGCACATCCGAAAGCCCCTGGGCAATTCCAATTGTGAAGGGATTCAGTGTTGCTCCTGCGAAACCCAAACCCGCGGCAAAAAAACACAAGGCAACACCCACGATCGAATCGTAACCCATACTTATGGAAAGGGGCACAAAAATAATGACAAAGGCAATGGTCTCTTCACTCATGCCAAACACCGAGCCAAACAGGCTGAAGAGCACCATAATTAGTGTCATAATTATATTGTTGACACCGATTTTATTGATAAGTCTGCGTTTCTCGAGACTTTTTGTGAAATTCAAAAAAGAGAAAATTGCCGCATCAATGGCCTTTGTAGCGTTGAGAATCCAGAAAGCCCCGCCGATCAGTAAAATGAAAGCAACAATATCAGCTTTGTCAACAAATCCCTCAAAGAGTGCTGAAAAAATCTGCCAGGTTTGAGGCTGGCTTTCAACAGCTTTATATGAATCGGCCAGTATGATATTCTTTGTGCTGCCGTCGGGGAGAACTTTAACGGTTCTCTCAAATTCGCCTCCCTGAACAAACCAGGAAGAAATTGCGGCCACTGCAATAATTGCAAAAACAATGACAAATGTGTGTGGGATCTTTTGTTTCTGAGACATAAAAAAATGCTTAATCCTTAGGTTGTTAATTTAAACTGTTTAAAAGTGCCATAAGCTCCTCTTTTTTGAAGGGCTTTGAGATATAATCATTACATCCCGCTTTTAGGGCTTTTTCCCTTTCCTCGCCTAGAGCGAAGGCCGATTGCGCAACAATCGGCAATCCAGGATAGAGCTCCCGTATCAGTTTTGTGGCTTCAAAACCGTTCATTACCGGCATTTTTAAATCCATCAGGATTAGATTTATATTGTTGTGATTCAGACAGATGTCAACTGCTTCTTTTCCGTTTTTTGCATGGAGTATCACAACTCCTGTACCCTCAAACAATTCCTTAATATACAAGAAATTACTCTCTTCATCTTCAACAATCAGAATAGACGTTTCTTTCAAGTTCTTATAATCCTTATCTTGTTTATCCATATTCTCATCCTCATCGCTTTCAGGAATGAAAGGGATGGTGAAAAAGAACGTTGATCCTTTACCGGGTTCCGACTCCAGCCAGATCCTACCTTTCAACAGGTCAATATTACCTTTGCAGATCGCAAGGCCCAGGCCAACTCCCTCATACAATTTCTCAATACCTTTTTCGGTTTGGAAGAAATGGACGAAAATATTATTGTGCATTTCTGTATCAATGCCAATACCTGTATCCTTTACATAAAACTCCAATTCGTTTCCCTTTAAATTGTAACCCATTTCTATTGCCCCTTGTTCGGTGAACTTGATGGCATTGCTTACGAGGTTTTGTAAAACCTGCCTGAGTTTGATGTTGTCGGTCGTGATGTTGCTTTCCTTGTCTTTTAGTCCCTTGTGTATTGTAAAAGTGATATCCTGTTTAATCAGGGAAATATTCGACTGGTAAAGATCATCCATGATCTCGTTAAGACTGACCTTGCTCTTTAGAGTTGATAGGCTGCCCGATTCAATAAGGGACATGTCGAGTACTGCATTAACAATATTCAGAAGTTGTTCTGAACTTTTGATGATGATATCAAGATATTGTGATTTTTGTTTTTCGTTCAAGCCTTCGCTCTTAAGAAGACCCGCAAACCCGATAATTCCGTTCATCGGGGTTCGGATCTCATGTGAGATATTCTGAATGAAGGCCGTTTTAAGCCTGTCGTTTTCAATTGCTTTTTTCTCGGCGGTTCTTATTTTAACAAGATGTTTTTTCAACAGGGAGTAGAGAAGGAGTGAGGTAATTGCAACATAAAACCAGCCCTTATAGGTTTGCATTTGGGTTAATACTTCGCCGTCATTAAATAACAAAAAGAGCAGATTATCAGAGAACAAAATCCAAATGCCACCGAGAATCAGGTAAACAGCGGTTATCTTATATTCAAACTTTATCTTTCGCATTTGAGGGTATGTGTTTGAATTACCCGGTAAAGAAAGTCTATTTTTTTTGGATGTTCAAATCCAACAATAAAAAAATCTCTCCGGCCGATTCCCAAAATATTCACAGATGAATAACAATCAGGAGCAATCAGGAAAATCTAAGGCTTTGCAGTAAAAATCCAGATCCCGTTTTTCAACTAATCCAACCCCATTGCCTTACTCCAAACCTCATCAGGTTTAACCATTTTCCTTGTCTTGAGATCAAAAAGAGCTGTTGTGAAAATCGCCTTGCTGGCAACTTTACCTTCCAGGGTTACCATCTTCTGTTCGAACAGTAAAACCAGCTCGTTCTTTCTTTTGCTGGTGGTGTAAATCTTTATTTTTTCTCCCGGCAGCAATTCCAGACTGAAACGAACGGTAACCTCAATAATCACCGGCCCGATTCTCTTTTCGAACACCGTTTCTCTGCCAAGACCGCTTTTTTCCAGGATTTCCCAACGAGCTCTTTCATAAAGGTCCAAGTAACGGGCATTGTTAACGTGATTGTAGCCATCGAGCAAATCGTTGGTTACGGTGAATTCGTATTCGAAAGGGGCTTTTACATCCATCATTAATTGCTATTTTCTGATTTTCGGTTTTATCTTTTTAGTTTTTGGGTAGGCTTTAGCAGACCAGACTTTATGATTTGATCCATCTCAGCCAAATCAGGATTAATATACATCGAAAATGATTTTTCCTCGCCCTGCTCGTATTCCTTGACCTCTGTTATTGCCCTGAGTTGCTCCAGAGGGCCTTCTTCGGTGGATATATCGTATAAATCCAAAGTCTTCTTCTTACCGGTTTTAACAACATAAACAGTCCACAGATTAGTGTCTTCCTGCTGGAGGCTTAAAAAATAAAAGGATTTGTATTTGCGCAAAACAGATTTGTCGCTCAAGGGGATTTTCACATCGTTCTCATTGATTTTCAGGCTAAACCCGTCGGAGTATACAACAATAACCGTATCCCCATCTTCAGTATCCACATAGGTACCTAAAAGCTTTTTGGGGAATTCATTCATGTTTTCCTGCCCTGCAGGCTGGGGGTTCTCATAGTAGATGCTGGTGCACGACGACAAGAAACACAAACCTATAAAGGCCATCAGGCCGGTAGCAGCCACTTTCGTGAATTTATTTCTTTGGGAATCAGGTTTCATATCATGATATTTTGTGAATAACTCTTTGGTTTACCAAATGTAGAGTATGGAAGCGAATGTTCAAAGAGAAAAGTCTTCTAATATTAACTCAGAACAAAAAGTCAAACTCAAACGGCGCTGTTATTTGAAAACTTGCGAATAACATGCTCTATGTATGTTTTAGAAACGGGAACCGTAAGTTTATCGGGTAGGTCCAACTCGATATTGAGCCCATCTTTTTCTTTTTTGATCAGTTTGACTTTTTCGAAATTGACCATAAACGAGCGGTGGCAGCGCACCAAACCCCGTCTTGTGAGTTCCGGCTCAAGCTTTTTCAGACTGTTCCGTACCATGAACCGTGAAATTTTCTTGTGGTCCAGATAGTGTATAAAAACGTAATTGTCAGCCGATTCGAGATAAAGCAGGTCGTCGCTTTTAACAGAAATGCGCAAAACCTTTTTCTCGTCGTGAAAAGGAATCATTCCGGAAGGCAAAATATCTTTCTGAGGTTCACGGGAGAATTTCTCCAAAAGACGACTTTTTTCCTGAAGAGAAAGGTAAAGCCACAATATGGCGTAGGGTAGGAGGATCACAAGCGCTGTAAGCTGGAGCGATTTTTTGAATGCGGAGGCAAAATCTGCCGATCCTTCAAGAAAATGCTTCTGAATCAGCGAGTATGCAAGCGCCATTAGTACAATTTCACCAAAAATCCAGCCGGCATATTCCCCATAGCGTAAGGCTTTTCTGCGGCTGAATTGCCACATAAGTACCCGGCTGATAACAATTACCAGCATTCCCAGAAGAATGACCAGACTGCTGTACAAGAAAAGTTCCAGCTCTGTTACATTGTACCAGGTATCGACTCCAAAAGGAGCATAGATGTTAATGAATACAAGGGCAAAGACCGCGGTAAAGAGTACAAACCTAACGATGTTTGTTTTTCCCGTAAGGTAGGCAGGTATATTTTTTTCCCAGATCAGCATCGGCAGAAACTTTCTAAACAAAAATATCTAAAAATTCCTTATGAATACTATCCCGAAAAAGATTTACCGGAGACAAAGCTTTTTTAGACTTATCGATTTTCACCCCATAATACAAATTTTCACCCCTCAATAACTCTTTTAGTCCCCTGAAACTCCAGGAAATCCCTTTTATTTGCCAACCAGCTTTGATAGTGGTTAATTTGCCTGAAATAAGTGAAGCCATGAAGTTAAGCGAGCAGTTTTATTTTTTGAAGGATATCTTTGATTTAAGCAAAGACAGAATCGATATTCCCGATTCGAAGACCACCATATTTAATCTCGACTTTTCCTCTCCACGGCTTATCTATGATTCATCCGAACCGGAGAACCGCTTTTTTCCGGCCATTGAAGATGGCCGGATTGCCGAGAACCGTAAATTCAAGTACCCATTGTTTGTACCCGAAGCCGGCAAAAAATACAATTCCGTGATCCTTCTGCTCCATGGTTTAAACGAAAGAAGCTGGTTCAAGCATCTCGCCTGGGCACGGTACCTTTGCGAATCGACCGGAAAACCGGTTCTTATGTTTCCCATATCATTCCATATGAACCGAAGCCTGCCCGAATGGACCGACCGCAATGAAATGGTATCGGGAATAGAAAGACGAAGCGCGCAATATTCCGATATCAAAGAATTGAGCATCGCCAACTTTGTTCTTAGTCAGCGCCTTACCGATGTTCCTCAGCGATTCTTCCTGTCGGGGTATCAGAGCGCACTGGATCTCACAGCTCTTCTCAAAGACATAAAAGCCGGGAAACACGATATATTTGAAAAGGACAGTTCGATAGATGTTTTTTCCTACTCTATCGGCGTATTTTTAGCCGAGTGCATGATGATTGCCAACCCCGATAATATTTTCGATGAGTCGAAATTCGTTTTTTTTGCCGGGGGATCCCTGTTCCAGGAAATGAACGGGGTTTCGAAGTATATCATGGACAACAAAGCCTTTGAGCGTATTTATTATTACTACATGAAAGAAATGGACGAGGATATCCGTGATAATTCATCCATGCGAACCGTTCTGGAAGATACCGGCATGGGAAAAGCCTTTCGCTCGATGGTCTCCTACGATGGATTTCGGAATTTCCGCGAAAAAACCCTGAAAAAATATAAGTCCAGAATATTGGCAATACCTTTGCTCAACGATCTGGTAATACCCTCCAAGCCAACCGTTGAATTGTTGTCGGGAAATGCATGTTCATCGAAAAACATAAAAATGATGGACTTTAAGTTCCCCTGTATCCATGAGAATCCGTTTCCGGTAAACCTGAAAGAGTACTCCTCGCTCATCGACGAGGCGTTTTTGAAGGTGTTTTCGATGTCAGGGCGCTTCCTGGCCTGATGCAGGAAAAGGCAGAACCGCTAATTGTCAATCAAGGCATTCAATATGGGCTCTACCCATTTTTCACTGTCGATATCGTAAACAATAAAATCGCTGTCGAATTGCCAATAAGCCCAGCTAAAACCCATTCTCTCAGAAGTCCTGGCCACGTAAGAGGTGTATAGCGCTCTCGATTCCATATCTCCTTTGTCGTAAGCTCCAAACTCACCAAGAAATATGGGCCTGTCGTTGGCTTTCGACCAATCCGAAGCAACCTGCAGCTTCGCATCGATAAAGGCTTTTTCTTCATCGCTTCCTTTCCAGGTTACACCTGTGCTGTCCTTAAAATCTTTGGCCCATGGCGCGCCCTGATGCGTGAAAGCCATGGGGTGGTAAAAATG
>JAIFNN010000073.1 GCA_020047715.1 Bacteroidota bacterium
GAGAACGAATTTGCCCGGAGTAGATTGTATACCCGGCATCCCCTGGAAGAGTTATGCAAGCTTGAGCCCGATCTCGTGATAAACATTGCTGCTTCACCCTTCTCCCATACACGCATGGATCTGAAAAAGGGAATCTTCATTGAAAAGGCAAAGAAACACAATCTGCCGGTAATTTATGTAAATCAGGTAGGTGCTCAAACCCAGCTTATTTTCGAGGGAGGGAGTATGGCTATCGACTGTAAAGGAAGGATTATTGCTCAGCTGGATTATTTCTCCCCCGAAATAAAAATTGTGGACACCGATGACCTGGATGGAAGCCACAAGAAGGATGCAAGCAAACCAAAAGATCGGATCGGGATGGTGCATGACGCGCTGGTTACCGGCATTAAGGGATATTTCAGAAAGACCAATTTCAGCAAAGCTGTTTTGGGCTTATCGGGTGGGATTGACTCGGCGATAACGCTTGTTCTGGCTGCAAGGGCTCTGGGGAAAGACAATGTGCATGCTATTTTGATGCCTTCAGGGTTTTCTTCGGGTCATTCTGTGAGCGACTCGGTTGAGCTGGCAAACAACCTGGGTATTTCTTACGACATCATAAAAATCGAAGACCTTTTCCAGCTTTTCAACCACAGCCTGTCACCGCTATTTGAAGGTTGCACTTTCGATATAACCGAAGAGAACCTTCAATCGAGAATCCGATGTGTGCTGCTTATGGCATTCAGCAACAAGTTCGGGCATATCCTGCTTAACACCAGCAATAAAAGCGAAGCGGCTGTGGGATACGGAACACTTTATGGGGATATGAGCGGCGGATTGTCAGTACTTGGCGATGTCTATAAAACAGATGTGTTCCTGTTGGCAAAATACATCAATGCGAAAAAGGATGTGATTCCGGTAAATATTCTTCTTAAACCGCCTTCAGCAGAGCTCCGCCCCGACCAGAAGGATTCGGATTCTCTCCCGGAGTATACTATTCTCGACCGTGTTCTGGAAGAATATATAGAACATCAGAAAACAAACGATGAAATTGTTGCCATGGGATTTGAAAAATCGTTGGTTACCCGGATAATACGAATGGTAAACACGAATGAGTACAAAAGGTACCAAACCCCACCGATACTCAGGATCTCTTCAAAAGCCTTTGGTGGAGGCAGAAGGCTTCCTTTGGTTGCGAAATATTAGAGAATACGCCGTTTGCCTTTCAAACTGTAAGAATGCCTCAGATTTTTATGGTTTTGAGAGCAAGATTGATATTTTTTTTTAACTTTGAGTGTTGTTCAGCATACTAACAAAAACACTAATAGCGATGCACGAAAGGGTATTAAATTGTGACAATTGCATAGATAATCCCAAATCTGTATTTCACGTACTTACTCCAAAGGAAAAGGAGCTTCTGAAGAAAGATCACATTTGCGCCTTTTATAAAAAGGGGGAAATAATCTTTAAGGAAGGTGATAAACCTAACGCCTTAATCTGCTTGTCGGAAGGTAAAGTAAAAGTTTTCAAAGAGGGAGTGGGTGGTCGTGAGCAAATTGTGCGAATGGCCAAACCTGTCGGATTTATTGGCTATAGGGCGTTATTTGCTGAAGAGCACCACACTGCTACAGCCGTTGCTATTGAGGACAGTGTTGTGTGTATTATTGATAAGGATAGTGTTTACAAACTACTCAGAATTAATCCTGAGTTTTCACTAAGTATCATAAAATCGTTTGCCACCGAGCTTGGCTTTTCAAATAACCGAACGGTAACTCTTACGCAGAAGCATATTCGCGGAAGGCTTGCTGAGTCTCTTATATTTCTGAAAGACACTTACGGGTATGAGGAGGATGGACAGACAATAAAAATATACCTCTCAAGGGAAGATGTTGCCAACCTTTCGAATATGACCACATCCAATGCCATTCGGACACTTTCGACATTTGCTCAGGAAGGTATTATCTCTATCGATGGGAGAAAAATTAAAATAACGGATCTGGCTAAACTCGAAAGAATAAGCGATTTAGGTTAGTCACTACAAATCACTATCTCCCGGATTCAGCGTTTTCATTCCAGTTCAATCACACTGAGCCTAAGAAAACCAAGGTTTGTTTCAAAGGTGGAAATTACCTGGTGATCAGGCAGATTTGCCGTTTCTTTTTCCGGAACAATGTATAGTTTTCCGTGTTCCATTTGTCCTCTCCAACGGGTTAAAATCTCTTGTCTTTCCCTTTCGATATAAAATGTGCTTGTGTAATGAATCGGGCAGTTTTGGTAAAGGTATAGCGAACGACCTTTTGTTTCTTTAGCAACCTCAATTACATCGTTTTTTTGGTAGGCTTCAATTCCGGAGCGCATTCTGTCTTCAAAGGCGTAAAAATTAAAGCCGATTCTTACCAACAATAAAAAGCCAACCAGGATAATTGCCCTTTCATATTTGAATCGGAAGTGAAGCACACAGAGAATCAGAGCAAGTATAGCCAGAACAAAAAATTTGAGGTAAAAGTCAGAGTAAAGAGATGAATCGAGCAGAAATGGGATAGCAATCATACTCAGCGGAATGAGTACAGCAATGGCGTGTGAAAGGCTTGCGAAGAAGTACTTCTTCAGAAACGACTCCTCTTCCAGCTGATAAAAAGCGAATACAAGAATTGCGAAAAGTGGGGGAAGGAACATAAATAAGTACCTCGGATAAATTGCCGGAGATATCCAGTAGATTAGAATGTTTGCGAGAAAAACAATTCCAAAAAACACCAACAGTTTATTGTCAAGAATCAGTTTAACAATCCGTCTGGAGAACAATGCCACAACAAAAACGGTCCAGGGCAGGAAGTTGTAAATGAATTCAGCCGGGAAGGTAAACAGGTGCTTGATTGTGGAGAGTGTAGAGTTTTCGATGGGTGTGCGCTTTGCCGATTCCGTCCAGAGGTTTGTGATATAGTACGATAGCGAGTTTCCCTCATTATAAAGGATGAGGTAAGTTCCAATGATAACCAGAAAGATCATGCCTCCGGCGACATGATGAAGTGTGAAAAGTTTTCTGAAAGACTTTTGACTGATAAAGTAGACAAGGAGGCTTATCCCCTGAAACACCAGTGAGGGGAGACCTTTTAGCATGAATCCCAGGGCGGTGATAAGCCATGAAAGGGCGAACAGCTGAAAGAAGCGCTCTTTTCTGAAGTTGTTGAAGATTACCCAAAAGTTCAGATAGACAAGCCAGGAGAAACTGATATCGATAAGACCTTTAAAGGAATCGTAAAAAAGGATTCTGCCGGAAGTAATCACTGCCAATGAGGCAAGCAAGGCTGTCTTGTAGCCTAATTCTTTTTTTAGAGTCATGAATATGCTTATGCCAAAACCTAACAGTGAAATAACAACAGGCAAGCGGAAAATCAATTCTTCCATTGAACCCAAGGAATTTACAAAAAGGAGCTGTATCCAATTGAAAAGCGGAGGCTTGTTATAATAGAACTCTCCGTTTATGGTGGGGAGAATATAATTTCCGGAGAACTTCATCTCCAACGCAACAACTGCCCGGGTTGCTTCATCAAGATTGAAAGGATAAAGACCAAGGTTTATGAGATAAGCCGGAAACAACAGAAGTATTATGAAGCCATGAAGGTATGTTGGATTCTGTTCAACGAAAAGAAAAAATTGCTTAATGTGCTTCACAATTCGGTTTTTAATTACAATAATCGAAACGGTTTACTTTAAGATGATTGTGATACCAAATCATCGTATAAAATATATAAATAATCATTGTTGTCCGGTAAAAGATTTGAGATTCCTCGCTTTGCTCGGAATGACATCCTATTTCGAGTTTCAGGAGTTGGTTGGGGTTGGTTGGCAGCTTCGCTGCCAACCAACCCCAACCAACTCCTACCAAGACACATAATTGACTGTCATTCAGAACGAAACGAAGTGAAGAATCTGTTCATCATTAATATTTTTTGCCGGACAACAATGATAAATAATTTAAAATCAAAACTTTGCGTCCTGATCTCTATCGGGATTGCGTGAAACAAAAGATTAACGATCCAATGTTAGAACAAATCTACTAAAAAACCGGGAATGAGAAAATTGTATTACTTTTAACAGTCAATTTTCTGCGCCATGCAATTTATATCCTTCTATTTTGTATATGCACTCATCTGGTTGCTGACCCGTCTCCCAATGAGGGCTTTATATGGAATTTCAGATGTTTTTTTTCTGATTGTTTATTATGTTTTTCCTTACCGGAAAAAGCTGGTTTTTAAAAACCTGAGGAATTCCTTTCCCGAATGGGATGAAAAAAAGGTAAAGGAAACGGCAAAAGAGTTTTATCGCTATTTCTGTGATTTCTTTATGGAATCGACAATTTTCATTTTTATGAGCGAGAGCGAGATTCATAAGCGTTTCAGCTATAAAAATCCAGAGCTGCTCAACGACTTGTATTCACGCGGGAAAACCGTTATCCTGGTATTCGGGCATTATGCCAATTGGGAATGGTCTGTAACGCTTCCGCAGTTTATCAGGCACAAAGCACTTCCTGTTTACAAGCCATTGCATAACAAGTACCTCGATAGGATGTTTATCAATTCGCGTCAGCGCTTCGGAACTGAGGTGGTTCCAATTGAAAAAGTGCTTAGGGTTTTGTCCGACTATCACAAGAATGGCATTTTGAATGTTTCATACTTTGCGGCCGATCAGCGTCCGCTTATGAAAAACATTCAATACTGGACAACCCTGCTTCATCAGGACACTCCTGTGGTTATGGGACCGGAAAAACTTGCCAGGAAAATGGACAATGCGGTGGTTTTCTTTAAGATCAGCAGGGTAAAAAGAGGCGTTTATGAAAGTGAATTCTCCTTGATTACCGATGATCCGAAAAACACCAAAGAGCATGAGATCACCGATAAGTTCCTGCAAATGCTAGAGAACCAGATAATTGAAGCACCCGCATACTGGCTTTGGACCCATAACCGCTGGAAACACAACAAGGAAGAGTATTACAGGAGATACGGCCATCGCGAAACTATAAAACATCATGAATCTTAAGCCGTTTTTTATTAACGGAGATTCCTATGATTTGGCGAAGCCTCAATGAAGTTTTTTCTTAAAGGGACTTATCAGCGCAGTTTTGAGAATCAGGGTTTGGGAAAACTGTCGGTACGGGTTTCCCGACGTATCAAGTCTTCAACTTGAGCCAGGGTGTGATTGAAAGTGAATGTTTCCTCAACAATTTTGCGGCCCGATTCGCCCATCTTAATTCGTAAATCCTTGTTGTTGATAAGCATTTCAACTTTATCGGCAAGATCTGAAACGTTGAAACTTTCAGCCAGAAATCCTGATTCCCTGTTTTTCACAATCTCTGCAGAACTTCGGATATCGAAGGCCACGACCGGCTTTCTTTCGGCCATGGCTTCAACAAGCACGTAACCAAAGCCTTCGTATAAAGAGCTTAGCACAAAAATGTCGATGGTTTGGTTAAATCGTCTGATGTTTTCAATGAAGCCAACGAATCTCACTTCATCCTCCACTTTCAGATGTTTGGCAGCTTTAATCAGGCGCGACTCCATCTTCCCTGTTCCTGCTATGAGTAATTTGAATTTGTATCCCTTGTCCTTGAGAATCCTTGCCATTTGCAGAAGATAAATATGACCTTTTTCTTCTGATAAACGACCCGCATTACCAATAATTATTTCATCACCCTGGCGGGAATACACTTCCGGGAATTTCTCGTTCTCGTAATTCTGAATCTCTATACCGTTGTAAATGACTTTAATGCGATCCTCACCAATCAGGTTTTTGTTTTTAAGCAAAATTGTCCTGCTGGTTTCTTCAGAATTTGCGATTACCTGTGTCACAACTCTTTTGAAGAGGTATCGGTTAAGAAATGTGTTACGGATGGGAAGAGCGCTTCCCCTGCGGTAAATAATGTTTTTAACACCTGCCAGCTTGGCGGCAACTCCCGCTGCTTTAAGATCGGAAGAAAGGTTGATGATTATGGTGCCAATCTTTTCCTTCCTGAAAAACCGGGTTAAGGTTATGAGCTTAAAAGGGTTTAAGAAAGAAAGATTACTTATTCGTATCTCATGGTGTGGCACGTCTGTTTTTGAAATCCGTTTGAAAAGCTCACTATCTTCATTTGTGACAATAATTGCGTTGAAACCTGTGTGGTAAAAGTGATTGGACACGTCATAGTGCCATTTTTCCCCTCCTCCCCAGGAAACGGCGGAGTTAAAAAAGCATATTTTATCAGACTCCTTAAGGGTTTTCTCGCGAACAAGGTTTCTGAGCTTTATGTATTTCAGAAAGGTTTCATGGGAGGAGTTCACACTGATTACCAAGCCATAAAAGCCGTCAAGAAATCCGAGTTTGATAACATAGTCCCTGAATAGTCTCCAAAGTGGGTGAAAAATGATGTTGATGTAACTAGCCCTTCGGTTGTCGTTAAAATAGGCTTTTGCTACAATAGTGCTGAAGCTGTTGATCTGATTAATGTGCTCATTAATGGTATAATAGGAATAATGGAGCAAATCACCTTTGAGAAATTTGCGGGTTGCTCCTTTTTCCAGCTTGAATTTGTCGTGAGGGTTTATTCCTCCCCATTTACCTTTTGACCGATCCCATAACCTGAGTTTTCTGGCAGGATACCAACTGGTGTGCCTGATCCATTTTCCGCAGTAATTGGTGAGGCGGTTAAAATAATAACCATCATGCTTCCAGTTTCCTTTAACCTCAAGAATCGATTTTTTGAGGCGCTCAGAGAGTTCTTCGTCTGCATCGAGAGAGAGAACGTGCAAATAGCTGGCCTGTTCAATTGCCCAATTCTTCTGTTCTATGTGCCCCACGAACTCATGTTTAATAAACCGGGCATTGTACCTGAGACAAATCTCTTCGGTACGGTCGGTGGAAAACGAGTCTACAATAACTATCTCATCAGCAATGTCTTTAACCGACTCAAGACATCGACCGATATTCTTTTCCTCGTTCAGGGTGATAATTACAACAGATAGTTTAGGCATCGCTTCTTGTTTATTCCTGATAATAAATTCTTTTTACCCGTTCCGATATTCCAGTTAGGATCTCATAGGGTATAGTTTTAGCCGCAAGGGCTATTTTTTGCACAGGATGATTTTTTCCAAAGATAATAACTTCATCTCCTGCTTTTGCATTTGTCCCGGTAATATCGATCATGCACATGTCCATGCAGATATTTCCCACTGTAGGGCTATGTATACCGCTCACCCAAAATGAACCGTTTCCGTTGCCAAGGCTTCTCGGCAGTCCATCGGCATAACCCACCGGTAAAGTAGCTATGGTTTTTTTGGAACCCAACCTGCCTTTTCGGCTGTAGCCAACGGTAGTGCCTTCATCAAGCACACGAATCTGTGAAATGGTTGTTTTAAATGTGCTCACTTCCTGAAGCATGCCGGGAAAGTTAGCGCTCACACCGTAAAGTCCGATCCCTAGTCGTACCATATCCATTTGTTCGCTCGTAAAACGCTCGATTCCCGCGGAGTTCAGAATGTGCATCATGAAATCCCCCGGAATCAGTTTCTTTAGAGACTCCGACATTTTCCTGAAAAGTGCAACCTGCTCCCGGGTAAAAATATCGTGCTCCGGCTCGTCGCTGCCTACAAGGTGCGAGAATACCGAAACTACCCGAAAACGGCCTGAATTGAGCTCCCGGGCCAGTTCCACCAGCTCTTCTTCAAAAAAACCCAAGCGGTGCATACCTGTATCGAGCTTAATGTGAACAGGATAATCTATGATGTCGTTTTTCTCGAGAAACAAGCTCAGTTCGCGCAAGCCCTCGAAGCTGTATATCTCGGGCTGCAGGCTGTATTCAACAAGCGACTTGAAATTTCCCGATTCAGGGTTCATTACCATTATGGGGAGTGTAATCCCATTGGATCTCAGGTCGATGCCCTCATCGATATAGGCAACGGCAAGATAATCGACTTTTTGGAACTGAAGGATGTTGGCAATTTCGAAACTCCCGCTGCCATATGAAAAGGCCTTTACCATAGCCATAATCCGGGTTCCCGGTTTAAGGAGACTCCTGTAAAAGTTCAGGTTCTGAACCATGGCATTCATGTCGATCTCCATTACGGTCTGGTGGGTCCTGAATTGCAACTCACGGCTGATCTTCTCGAACCCGAATTTCCTCGCTCCCTTAACCAGGATTGCTTCGTCTTTAAAACTTAGCAGGGCAGCGGACCTCAAAAACGAAGGGGTGTCGGGGAAAAAGAGTGAAGCAGGATCGAATTTCTCGCGCATTCTCATCAGCGAGGGCCCGATCCCGATCAACCGGCTCAACTTTTTCTCACTCAGCATATTTGCCACCTCCGTGTAAAGGTCCTCCTCGCTTCGACCGCTTTGCAGGATGTCGGAAAGAATCAGTGTGCGGCGTTTGTGCTGCTTTTGTTGGAGCAGTAAGTCAAGAGCGTTGGAAAGTGAGGCCAGATCGGAGTTGTAGGTATCGCTTATAAGGGTGGAGGAATGAATTCCTTTGAGAATCTCCAGCCGCATTTCTACGGGCTCCAGTTCGGAAAGGGCCTTTTTTACAAATACCTCCGAAAAGCCAAGGTGCTGAAGTAAAACAAGCACATGCATTGCGTTTTCGAAGGATGCATGATCATGAAAAGGGATGTTGAAGGTGCTTTCGGATCTGCCTGTCAGTCTAAAGCGAATCCCTTCGGGCATATTGGAAAGTTCGCCAACAACAATGTCCGATTCAGGGTTTTTCCCCCAACAAAGAAACTTTTTGTCGGGGAATGTCGATCGCAGGCTTGAGTGAATTAGCTCGTGGTCGCGACAATAAATAATCGTTTTGCAATGGGCAAACAGGCTTGTTTTTTCAAGAAGTTTTTCTTCGAGGGAAGAGAAATTCTCCTGATGGGCTTCGCCAATATTGGTAAGGATACCTATTTCGGGGGATATTATCCGTTCCAGCTTTTTCATCTCTCCTGTTTTCGAGATCCCTGCTTCCAAAACAGCAACCTGATCCCGCTCACGGATCATCAGTACTGATAGCGGCACACCTACCTGGGAATTGTAGGAGCGGGGACTGCGAAACACGGTTGTTTCGTCGCGAAGGGACTGGTAAATCCATTCCTTTACGATTGTTTTCCCATTGGATCCGGTAACACCAATCAAGCGGGCATTAGACTGTTTTCGGTGCCAGGCTGCCAGCAGTTGCAGGGCCTCTAAAGTATTGTCGACGGTAATCCAGTGCGTGGGTTTTTCTGTTTTCGGGGGATGGAAATCACGATTCACCAGAAAAACTTTTACTCCGGCAGCGATAAGCTCAGGGATAAAAGCATGCCCGTCGTGCCTTTCACCGCGAAGTGCAACAAAAGCGGTATCAGGGGAATTGGAAAGGGTACGGCTATCGATAGAGAAGCGGAGGACAGAAATCCCCTCATCCCCCGAAAGAGAACCCTTAACTATTTTTACTATGTCGGCAAGGGAGTAGCTGTTCATACTAGCGTTTTGCGCCTTTCTTTTGATTGGCAATGGCTTTAGAGAAACAATACCGGCAGAGTGGCTCGTACATGTCTACCTCCCCCAGAACGACAAGTTTATCGCCCTGTCCGGTCCGGTGCGAATGGTTTGCCAGGTTTCCGCATTTTACACAGATAGCATGAACCTTGGTGACGTATTCGGCAGTGGCCATAAGGCCGGGAATAGGTCCGAAGGGTCTGCCCAGATAGTCCATATCGAGGCCGGCCACAATAACCCTTATGCCCTGGGAGGCGAGCATATTGCATACTTCGATGAGACCCATATCAAAAAACTGGGCTTCGTCGATACCAACAACATCCACATCAGAAGACAAGAGAAGGATGGAACTGGCTGTCTCAACCGGGGTAGACATTATGGTGTTTTCGTCGTGTGACACAACCTCTTCAATGGAATAGCGTGTGTCGACCCGTGGTTTGAAAATCTCTACCTTTTGCTTTGCGAATTTTGCCCGCTTCAGCCTACGGATCAGCTCCTCTGTCTTACCCGAAAACATCGACCCGCAGACCACTTCGATCCAACCTCTTTTTTCATTGCGGTTTATGGAATTTTCAAGAAACATGCGGGTTGTTGTTATGTGGAGGGATGAGTGTTTTTAGGATACAGGCTTTTAACTTACGTACTTTGCAAGAAGGAAAGGTTTCATGGTTCTCTGAGTTATCGATTTCCTTGCTCATGTTTGCAAATTTAATAATCTATAGTTAATGTCGTTTAGGAAAAGCATGAATTTATGAATTTCCCCAAACTAAATCAAACCACAAGGAATACCCCTTGTCAATTTACACGGCCCTTACTGTAATTCTTAATATAATCCTTATTTTTGCACAGGGAATTTTACCTGAACACTTTACTTTTCAAATAATTATGGAGTTTAAAACCACACTTGAAATTGTAACTAAAGATATACAGGATATAGAAAAACTGGTAGGCAATTTCAAAAATTATTCGAGAATTCCTAACATTGAACTGGATCTGGCACTATCGCGTCTGCGGAATGTGTACGATCTATTGTTGATGTTTAAAGCAGATGCTACTCCCCATGCAGCTACAGAAGATGTTGGGAGAATAGAGCAACCGGATAAAAAGCAGGAAGTTGCTGTACCTGTTACTATGAATGCTCCCGTTACGCCAGAGCCCTTGACTCCCCGGGAGGAAACTCGCCCCGCTATTGTTACGGAGGTACTGGAAGTGCCTGTATCTCAGATCCCATCCAAAGTCGGGATTGTTTCTGAGAATATCCCCGTTGCTCCAGTAAGAAATGCTCCTGTGACACATGCTGTTGAGAAACCGGTTGCTCAGGTGAAACCAGCCGAGGAAAAGCTATTTGTTAATGAGAAGCTGGGGGAGAAGAATGTAAGAAAGGATATTGCTTCAAAACTTCAGGGTCAGGCGATTAAAAGCATTGCAGGAAGCATTGGAATCAACGATAAGTTTTTCTTTATCCGTGAGCTTTTTGCCGGAAGTGCCGAGACCTTCAGGTTAACGATGGAGGAACTGGACGAGGCACGAAATTTCAATGAGGCTCATTCGCTCATTATGGATCGGTTTCAATGGGATATGGACAGCGAGCCGGTACAGATGCTGCTTAACCTGATTCGCAGGAAATTTATCCCCGCAGGAAATGAGTAAGCTATACCTGGTCCCGACTCCAATCGGAAACCTACAGGACATGACCTTCAGGGCGGTTGAGGTTTTGAAAAGCTGCGACCATATTCTGGCTGAAGATACCCGGAAAACAATCTTTCTTCTCAAACATTTCGGTATCGAAAAATCGGTCCGCTCGCACCATAAATTTAACGAGCATAAGAGCTTAGGCTATGTAATTCAGGATCTGCTAGCCGGACAAACGATTGCACTGGTTAGTGATGCAGGTACTCCGGGAATTTCCGATCCCGGCTTCCTTTTGGTTCGGGAATGCATTAAGAATTCCATTCCCGTGGAATGCCTACCGGGTGCCACAGCTCTGATTCCTGCGCTGGTTAACTCGGGTCTTCCAACCGATCGTTTCTGCTTTGAGGGCTTTCTTCCCCAGAAAAAAGGCAGAATGAAAAAGCTCCAGGAATTGAAGGATGAGGAGCGCACTATGGTTTTTTACGAATCGCCCTACAGATTGCTGAAAACCCTTGAACAATTTGCCGAAACTTTCGGCCCGGATCGTGTTTGCTCGGTTTCCCGCGAATTAAGCAAAATCTATGAAGAGAACGTTCATGGAACAGTTTCAGAGGTTTTTTCGCATTTCAAAGATAAGGCGATAAAGGGGGAGATTGTCATCGTGCTTGCCGGATCCAGGGAGGCAACGGAGAGTCACAGTCAAGATGATAGTGAGGTATAATGTTTTGAAATTGATAAATCGGAGCGCAAAGTATTTTGGTAAGTTCTCCTCCTGCGCTGAAGCTTCGGAGAATATGGTAAGGAGCACGTCATCATCCCTTCGGCAAGCTCAGGGCGGCGCCCGTCACGTCATGACGTTCACTTGGGTTTTTAGTTGAGCCTTTTTTTACATTTCACATACAGTAACAATCATTTTAATTCAGACAAGGTTATCTTTTATTTGTCCGTATTCGTACAGGTTCTGTTCCGATCCGTTCAGTTTTAACATTTTTTCAGGATGCGATTTCCCTTTAATAAACTTTGTAATTAACAGTAAATAAGTGATTTGCATTGTTTGGCACAATTAATGTTTTGTGCTCTTCGACGCAATAAAATTCTAAATGTTAATTCTTAAAGAAATGAAAACAAGTAACAAAACCAACAGCAGATTCTTAGGAATCGCAGTCGTAATGATGGTTCTGAGCCTTGTAACCGGAAACCTGACTGCACAGAAATCGCTAAACTACTATACTCTCGCAGGTCTAAACGACTTCTTCTTCACCGATAGCAAACACGAAATACTCAAGGCCAACATTGAATACAATGTCAGTTACACCGACAGGAATGTTGAATCGATTGAGCCATGGATGGTTAATCCCGCTGAATGGAAAACTACTGAGGAAGCATTTGTCCTAGAAAAGGAAATCAATTTTGAGGAAAATGAGCTGGTCCTTGAAAGTTGGATGAAAAATCCCTCAGAATGGAATGTTGAATCAAGTGAAATCCTTAAAGAAGAGGTCGACTTTGAAGAAAGTGAAATGATCCTGGAAGACTGGATGACGACCCCGAATTGGAGCAATCAGAGTCTTCTCGAAGAGGAATTAGAGATAGAGGATTGGATGAACAGTCCACAAAGCTGGACAAGTAAAAAATAACAGAATATGCAACGGTTCGGTTTTTTAATCACGCCTCGGTTTCGTTTTCAACCTCCTTTTCTTCTCCCAAATCGTTTTCTCCGATAAGCTGCCTTGGTGCAGCTTTCAGAGGTCTGGCTCCAAGCTGCTCAATGTCTTTGGCTCTTTTCATCAGGTTGCCTTTTCCCGTACTAAGTTTATTCATCGAGTCATCGTATGATTTCTGGGTGGATTTGAGTTTGTTGCCTACATCCACGAGGTCGTCAAGAAGGCTATAGAATTTGTCGAGCAGTTCGCCGCCTTTCTTGGCGATCTCGCGCGCATTGCGGTTCTGAAACTCCTGTCGCCATAGGCTGGAAATCATCTTAAGCGCGGCGATGAGGTTTGTGGGGCTCATGAGAAGAATCCTTTTCTCATAAGCGAAGTTCCACAATTCGGGATCTTTTTCCATTGCAACCAGGTATGCAGGTTCAACCGGCAGGAAGAGCATAACAAAGTCAAGCGTCTTCACATCATAAAGTTCCTGGTAATTTTTCTTGCTCAGGGATAAGATATGGTTTTTAAGGGATGTCAGGTGATCTGAAAGGTTTCTCTCCTGTTCTTCACGGTCTTCGGAGGAGAAGTAGCGTTCATAAGCTGTTAGTGAAACTTTGGAATCAACGATAACATATCGTTCGCCCGGATATTCGATGACCACGTCGGGCCGTTGGTTTTTCCCGTCGTCGTCTTTGATGTTCTGCTGGACGAAATACTGCCTGTCTTTCACAAGTCCGGATTTATCCAAAATGCTTTCCAGAATCATTTCGCCCCAGTTACCCTGGGTTTTGCTCTCGCCTTTCAGCGCTCGGGTAAGGTTTTTGGCTTCCTCGCTAACCTTTAAATTCAGAGCGGCCAGATTTCTCACTTCCTCTTTCAGAGAGAACCTTTGTTTGGTTTCCTCCACATAAGCATTTTCTACCTTTTTTTCGAAATCCTTTATTTTTTCCGACAGCGGTTTAAGTATAGCATCGATGTTTTCCTTATTCTGTTGGGTGAACTTTTTCGATTTTTCTTCAAGAATCTCGTTTGCGAGGTTTTTAAACTCCACATTCATTTTTTCATACAGAATGCGGATTTCCTCCTTTTGAGCCAGAAGCTTCTCCTCCAGGTTTTTGTTTTCGTTTTTAAACGAGGATAATTCAGCAGTAAGCTGCAGGAGTTGGGTTTCTCTGGATTTCAGTGCGTCTTTGGCTTCAAAGGCCTGGACTTCAAGGTTTTTTTCGCGTTCACGGCTAATGGCTGCTTTACTACCTGAGAGTATCCTGGTAATTATCAGTGCGGCAACGAGTCCAATTAATATTCCTGCAAATAATAGGAGGAGGTCCATTGGGTAAATTTTGTTTATACCTGCCTGTCTGAAGGAATCTTAAAAATCGGATTCCCCAGAAAGCGCTCGATTTTTTTAAGGTTCGGCGCATCTTTCCTGTTAACAAACGTCAATGCCACACCTGATTTTTCGGCACGGGCAGTTCTTCCAATACGATGGATGTAATCTTCGGGATCTCTTGGCACATCATAGTTGATGATGAGGTCGAGGCCTTCAACATCAATGCCGCGGGAGATGATATCGGTGGCAACCAGAATCTGGAGTTTGCGATTCTTGAAGTCGCGCATCACGGTTTCACGTTCTTTCTGGTCGAGATCGGAATGAATAGCAGCCACATTGAGTTTTAGTTTTTTCAGGGCCGTATTGATTTCTTTCACGCGTATTTTTGAGGAAGCGAAAATAATTGCTCCCAAGACATCATCTTTGGAGAAAAGTTCAACAATTTTGTTGAGTTTCTCCTGTTCCTCGAGCATATAAACACCCTGAATAGCTCCTTCGGCAGGTTTTGATGCGGCGATATCGATCTGAACGGGTTGGTTAAGTATCGTTTTTGCGAGGGTACGCATTCGCGGAGGCATGGTAGCTGAGAAGAGGAGGGTCTGTCTTTTCTTGGGCAACAGCTTGACGATGGTCATAATATCGTCGTAAAAGCCCATGTCGAGCATACGGTCGGCCTCATCGAGAATAAGATATTCAAGGTGTGAAAAGTCCACATATCCCAAAGCAAGGTGGGAGAGGAGCCGGCCGGGAGTTGCGATAACGATCTCTGCGCCCATAACCAGAGCGGTTTTTTGCTGTTCCCAGGTGGAAGAGTCACCTCCCCCGTAAACAGAAATAAAACTGAGATCCATGAAATAGCCAAAGCCTTCCAGCTGTTGGTCGATCTGCAGTGCAAGCTCACGTGTTGGAACAATAATCATTGCATGTATCTTGCTCCCGTCGACATTCTTGTCGCATAAACGGTTAAGAATAGGCAGCAGGAATGCAGCGGTTTTGCCGGTGCCTGTCTGGGCGCAGCCCAAAACATCCTTGCCTTCCATAATAGCGGGTATTGCCTGAATCTGAATAGGGGTGGGTTTGTCGTATCCCATGGCATCTATTCCCTGGAAGACTTCATCTTTGAAATTAAATTGTCCGAATTCTGACACTGTTTCTGTTGTTTGATTAATCAATATTTGTATGACTTATGGTGACTGTGTGTTTTTATCTGAAAATTTGCAGATACTTATTTTCTCTTTTGGTTTTCGGGGGATAAAAACTGATTGCAAAGGTAGGAATTTCTTAGGATAAAGAATTTACAATTTGATTTAGTTGAGGCTTGCCTGGTTTAATTCTGAAAAACACGCACATGATCATTTTATCCGTCCAACAATGTATCTTTGCAAGAAAAACAATTGGCAGCTTACAAACACATATTTTTCGACCTCGACCGGACTCTCTGGGATTTTGATTCCAACTCGCGTGCAGCGCTTATTGACGCATTCCGGATTCATCAGCTGGATCGTTATTTCGAATCCCCCGAACCCTTTATCCATTCTTACCATAAGCACAACGAAGTTCTTTGGAACCGCTACCGCGAGGGGAGCATCAAAAAGGAATTGCTACGTTCGCTGCGTTTTGATCTGACGCTGAAGGATGTCAATGTTGTTGATCCTGAACTTGGGAAAGCCATAGGCGACGACTACCTGCACCTGAGCACAGAGAAAACGATCCTGTTTCCTTACACACACGAGATTCTGTCTTATCTTCAGGGGAAATACCCTTTATATATCCTTACCAACGGTTTTCGTGAAACCCAATTCAGCAAAATGAAGAACTGTGATTTGTTGAAATACTTCCATACGGTTTTCACCTCAGAAACCATAGGCTACAATAAACCCAACCCCAAGATTTTCCAGTGGGCTATGTCGTCGGTTAACGGTCGCAAAGAGGAATGCCTGATGATAGGCGACGATCTGGAGGTCGATATCCTGGGAGCCAAGGCTTGTGGGATTGACCAGGTGTTTTTCAACCCGGATAGGCTTTTTACCCACTCAAAGCCCACTTATACCATTGAGTCGCTGATTGAGCTGAAGGATTTTTTATAGCTTTATTTGAAGATGCTAACCCTAATTGAATGGTTAGCATCTTTTATTTTTTAAAATCTCTCTATTTGGCACTCCGGCTCTCTTCCTCGCTAGAGGATGTTGAGCGATTTGAGCGTGTTTTGAACTGGTTCTTTCCAAAATCAAATATCCACAGTAACACCTGTTTCGGTCAATTCAATTATCTGTTCTTCGCTCATATTGTTTCCTGAAAGATCAACATACTCGAGATTCGTCAGATCGAACAGGGGGGAGATATCTTCAATTGCATTGTTGGCCAGGTTTAGACTTTTCAGGTTTTTCAGGTTGCTTAAAACTTCTATGTCACCAATTTGGTTATCCGACAGGTTCAACTCCTCAAGCAGCGAAAGACCAAAGAGTGGCGAGAGGTCGGATATCATGTTATCGGAAAGATCCATTGTAATGGCGTGAATGCAGTATGCCGCCCCCTCCAGGTCATTGATGTCGGATGAGGACAGTTCAAACTCATCAAGGTCTTCGAGGTAGTAGGAGGGAAACTCGGTATCGGTGTCACCAAAGGCCCTGTATTTTATTGCGTCATAAAAATTGATGGCGTTAGGGCTTGTTTTGAATTTTTCAGGTTCCTTGTCATCGCGAATGATACTGAACCCATCGGTATTCAGATCCCACTCATAAACCGGCGAATAATCAATATCCTCATAGCTGTCGAGCGAATCGGCAAACTCCTCAATGTCGTTCAAAAGCAAAATATGGGAGAGTTTTATTAATCCCTCGAGATTATCAGTTGCTGCCAGCCTGTTAATTTCGTTGATATGCAATGCTGCCCGGTCGGGATGGTAGAGCATCAGGAACTTTGAAAAGCCTTTTCCATTGTCGGCTATTTCAATGTTTACAATGTCGCCGATTTTGTCGGCTATCTTCCGCAAAATCGAATATTGCTGGTTTTTGTAAAGGTTGATCAGGGTGAGGGCGATATGGTTAAGATTTGCAGGGGTATACGCCTCCTGAAGTTTTTGCTGTAATTCTTTAATCTTCATTTTGGATGAATTAAGTGTTTAACCATTTTTTAAACGCAGCAGACCGGTCAATGCTTACAATGGTATCCATGTCATCCTCGGCTTTGGGTTTGAGTTCGAGCTTTACCCGCGACCTGGAGTAGGCTATCATGCTTGCAATGGATTGGATGTTAATCACATATTTGCGGTTAATCCGGAAAAACATTTTGGGATCGAACATCTCCTCGAGTTTGTCGAGTGTAAAGTCGACCGAATAGGAATTCCCCTGAAATGTGCGAAGGTAAACACCTTTGTCCATAACATAAAAGTATGCGATTTCAGATACTTCCACCATCTTTATCTTGCTGCCTACTGCAACCGTTAATCGCTCCTGATATTTGTTTTCTTTACTGATGATCAGGCTGTATAACGATTGCAGATCGACCGTGTTGCGCTTCAATCCAGCGAAATCCTCATACTTTTTTAAAGCAGCAGTAAGTTCCTCATGAACAATGGGTTTTAAAATGTAATCGATACTCTTCAGTTTAAACGCTTTGATGGCATATTCATCAAAGGCCGTGGTAAATATTACCGGACTTGAGATATTTACCTGTTCGAAGATTGCAAAACTCAGATCGTCTTCAAGATGGATATCAAGAAAAATAAGGTCGGGATCAGGATTTGATTTAAACCATTTTACTGATGCTTCCACGGATTCGAGTTCGGCCAGAATTTTTATTTCGGGATTATAATCCCGTATCATCTTTTTTAACCGCAAAGCAGCAAATGCTTCGTCTTCAATTATCACCACATTCATATCTTAGTTTTTTTCAGTTTCAGTTTTCTCTGTTTTCAATAATGGTAATTTTGCAATAAAATGAGTTTCGCCTTTTATGAATTCCGGTTTTAGCTCGGAAACAAGTGCATACCTTCGACTGATGTTTTCCAGCCCCACTCCTGTAGATGCAAATTTCGTTACGCGAAGCTTCATGTTGTTTACAATATTCAATTTATGTTGCTCGTCAACAAACACTTCAATTTTCAATGGATGTTCCTTTGAAAAAGTATTGTGTTTAATTGCATTTTCGATTACCAATTGTATTGCTATCGGAAGAATCTGAAAATCGTAATACAATTTATCTATATTGATTTCAATAATAATTTTCTTCATAAATCTGATCTCCAACAGGAAAAGGTATGCATTTAAAAACTCCAGTTCCGTACTGAGCGAAACAACGTCTTTTTCCTTGTTTTCGAGAACATACCGATAAACCTTCGAAAGTCTCTCGGTAAAGGATTCGGCAAGGTCGGGATCGATTTTTATGAGTGAAGTGAGCACGTTTAAGCTGTTGAACAGGAAGTGAGGGTTTACCTGTTGTTTAAGCACTTCGAACTGCGACTGCAGGTTTTCTTTCTGTACCTTAAGCAGCTGTGTGTTTGCCTGGGTTAATTGTCTGGTTCGCTCGACAACGCTTTGTTCAAGTGTGGTGTTAATCTGTTCGAGTTCGTTTTTAGCGTTGATCAGCCCGATCTCATACTTCTTGCGCTCGGATATATCGATGATGATTCCTCTGCGCCCTACAATTTTGTTGTTGCGGATAATAGGGGTCCCGAAAACCATTACCGGACAATGCGTTCCGTCTTTTTTAATAGCCGTAAACTCAGAAGCCTCTGTTTTTATGCCTTGGGCTGACTTTTTGAAGTTCTCAATAATTAGCGGAATATCTTCTGCAACAAAAAAATCGAGTGCGGAAACATGCTCGTTTGGATCCTCCGGCAGGATGCCAAAGAAATCATCCCCGGCTTTATTGGTAAATACAATGCGCCCTTCTAAATCCAACTCGAAAATGGGTTGCGGCAGAAAGTCCATTAACTCTTTGTAATTCTTCTGACTTTCTGTAGCAGCAATTTCAGCTTCCTTGCTTCGGGTAATGTCGATGATGATTCCATCGAGGTAAATCACTTGACCCTGAGTGTCGAAAATGCACTTGCCGTTTTCCTTTACCCATACAATGTTACCGTTGCGATGGATAATCCTGTATTCGAATTCGTAGGATGATTTGGTTTTTGCGGCCTCAGAAATAGTATTTCTGCAAATCTCAAGATCATCCGGATAGATTATCGAAGCAAAGGAGCGAACCGCATTGTTCGTGAAATCGGAAGGCGGATATCCACTGATGGAGAAGAGTTTTTCGCTGAAATACTCAACGCTGTAATTCTCATCGAATTTGCATCGATAGGCTGCGCCAAGCAGGTTCGACATGATGCTGTGCAGTTGCTCGCGGCTCTCGTTTAAATGTTTGGATATCTCCTCTCTTCTTCTGATCTCCTTTTCCAGATCCTGATTCAGTAATTTCTCCTTCTCAATTAACAGCTGTGCATATCTGTTTTTCTCTTCCTCGATTTGTACTTTGGCTTCAACCTGGGCTTTATTGGAAGCTTCAAGCAGCAGCTCCTGTTGAATTTCTTCTGCCTTTATCCTTGAAGCAGTGCTTTCTTCAAAATAAATCCTCGCTTCCATAACAGTCATCAGAAACAAACAGAGAATTATTAGGTAATAGGAGTTGTTCAGGATAACCAACAGGTCGAACTCCATTTTGAAAATAACACCGGCAGGAACAAGTATCAGCGGAGTAACGAGAAGTCCGGCAGCAATCCCAAAAGAAAACTGAAGAAAAAATCTTTTTACCATGTGCTTTTTCCAAGGCATTTTCCGGTTCAGAAACTGTATGAGATTCAGAATGGGATAGGATAGAATCAGTCCAGCCAGGAATGTGAGGATAATCCCCCGAAATACCCTGATAAAAAGTACTTCAGGGTCGTTGAGGAAATCCGCTTTGTAAAAATACATTTGCGAGATAACGATAAACTGAAGTCCCAGTGACAGAAAAAGAAGAAGCCGTAACAGCTTTCCCAGCGGGAAATATTTATTGGTTTTGTTTTGAGGCATTGCTTTTTATTTGTTAACCCACAAAGACCCGGGCTTATCTGATATGCATACTTAAAAGTCTAAATGCAGATCAATATGTCCAATGCATTCATAACTCTTGTACTTCAGTTTCCAGTATCCGGGATTCGCATTAATGTATTCATCGACCCGGAATGTATCCGGAGCTGTTAGTTTTTCGGTGTAAACCACATTGTTGTCGGGGTCAACCAAAAGCACTTCCATTTCCCCTTCCGAAACAACAATATTGCCATGAAGGTAGAGCTTTTCAACGTGTTTATCAATATTTGCTATTACCAATCCCCGCGAATTTTTGTTAATGGGGGAGTCAAATCCGAAATTTATGTACATATTCTTCTCGCATCCGGATATAAAGAATATGCTCGCTGCGAGCAGGCTGAGAATTGTTTTTTTCATGCTTGTTTTTTTTCAAGGGATTAAAATGCCCGTAAATTTCAGAATCAGGTTTAATTGTGTTTCTCAAATAAGTGGACCTCATCAGATTGATAATTGATGGGACAAAAATAGGCACAGCCAATTCCCCTTGGAAATTAAATTGGCTGAAGGAGCAATCCGGAAGGTTGAAAGTGTAATAACGGTATTTGGGCGAGAATCCTAATTCCGGGCAAGCCGAAAGGAAGTCGAAAAGCTGTTATTTCTAGAAGGGTTGGTCCTCAAATCCCGCATTCTGCCCCAGGTCAAACGAATTGTCTCTTCCCTTCTTGAAATCCTCGTTCATTTTGGAACCGAAGGTAACGGCGGGTTTTCCCGACTCTTCCTCGAAAACAGGGCTCAGGTCTTCAAGATCGGAGAATTTGGCAAATGTATCCTGGAAGCGCAGATTCACCTCGCCTATAGCCCCGTTTCTGTGCTTGGCAATGATAATTTCGGCCATTCCTTTGGTGGAGTTGCCATCGTCGTCAACATCAAGTCCGTATTTCTCGGGACGATGGATAAAGCAGACAATATCGGCATCCTGCTCAATAGCTCCCGATTCCCTGAGGTCGGAAAGCTGTGGTTTTTTGTTTCCGGAGCGCAGTTCAACGCTACGGTTAAGCTGGGAGAGGGCGATGATGGGTACGTTAAGCTCTTTGGCAATACCTTTGAGCGCGCGGGAAATGGTGCTAACCTCCTGTTCGCGGTTTCCTTTTGAGTCACCCGGTCCGCTCATCAGCTGAAGGTAATCGATTATAATAATCTGTATATCATAAAGGTTTTTCAAGCGGCGGCATTTTGCGCGGATTTCATAAATAGAAATTCCCGGAGTATCATCGATAAATATAGGAGCCTCCACTAATCCTTTTATCCTGTATTCAAGCTGTTCCCACTCGTATTGTTCAAGGCGGCCATTGCGGATTCTGTCTGAAGGGAGTTCTGTTTCGGCAACAATAAGGCGGTTAACCAGCTGAATGGACGACATTTCGAGGGAGAAAAGGGCAACGGCTCGTTTGTGCTCAACGGCCATATTACGGGCCATGGAAAGAACAAAGGCTGTTTTCCCCATAGAAGGTCGGGCAGCGATGATTATAAGGTCGGAACGCTGCCAGCCTGAAGTCATACGGTCGAGTTTCGTAAACCCTGATGGAACCCCGCTAAGCGCGTCTTCACGCTTGGAGGCTTCCTCGATCTGGTGGATGGCTTCCTTGATGAGAATGTTCAGTTTGGCCGTTTCCTTGCGGATGTTTCCTTCAGCAATATTGAAAAGCTGGCGTTCGGAAAAATCAAGAAGTTCGTCAACGTCGTTCGAATCGTCATAAGCCTTGGCTTGTATTTCGGATGCCACACGAATAAGCTCCCGCTGTATGAATTTTTGGGCAACGATTCTGGCATGATATTCAAGGTGGGCTGCCGAGGCTACGCGACTGGTAAGCTGAGTGATGTACAATGCACCCCCCACTTCGTTGAGCAGTTCGGTTTTCTTGAGCTCTTCGGTTACGGTAAGGATATCGATAGGCTGTTGACGGGTAGAAAGGTCGATAATTGCCCGGAACATTTTCTGATGGGCATCTTTGTAAAAACTCTCGGGTTTGAGAATGTCGAGCACAGCGATAACGGCATCCCTCTCAAGCATGATGGCGCCTAAAACAGCTTCCTCCAGATCCATGGCTTGTGGCGGTATACGGCCATATTCAGGAATTAATTTTGCCGGACTTGTTTCTTTTCTTGTGTTTTTAACCGCCATGGGAATTGCCTTATTTTTATGATTTCAAAGTTAGAAAAAACGTGTCCTTTTTCTAATGTTTTCTTAGTTTACTTTTTTCAATTTGCGAGAAAAATGATCAAGCTCTCTCTGCAACAATTCCCTGCTGATTGCTTTGCCATGTCCCGGTAAAAAAGTATGACATCCGGTTTGTAAAAGTTTTCCCCAGCTGTTAACTACTTCCTTCACATTATCCCCGAAAGGAGGAAATACGGAATTGAAAAATATCCCGAAAACAGCATCGCCAGCGATAGCAATTTCATTGTCAATAATTACGCTCAATGATCCGGCGGAGTGTCCCGGTGTGTTAATCAATCTGATATTCACACCGGATGAAGAAAGATCGGTGTCGGCCTTCACAATTACATCCGGAACAAAGGGTTTAAAAGGGATGGACTTTAATTTCAACAACTTTCCCAAACCGATTATAAACCTTGTGGGCAGAATGGTGCCCTTTGGCATCGGGGTGCAACCGGCAACTGCATATTCAGCTTCAGCCTCACTAATATATATCTGGCAGTTTTCTTGTTTTTGCAAAACGAAAGCATTCTCACAATGATCGAAATGAGCATGCGTCAGAATTAGTTTGTCAATTCCGGGATTGTTGCTGTTAAGGTTTTCAATATTCTGTCGAAGCTTGGAAAAAGATGATTCTTTACCTGTGTCAACCAGGATATTCCCGGAAGGAGCAACAATCAGATACGAATTGCTTCTGCGATTGAGCACTTGGAAAATGTGGCAGTCGCCACTGGTTTTCCAGCTCTTCAGGGGCTTGTTTCTTATTGATAAGTTCATAAAACCAAAATATAAAATACTTTCTTAAAAATCTCTGTGAAACGCTAAATTTACACAAAAAAAATCTTCATGATTCTTTTTCCCAACGCAAAGATTAACCTTGGACTTCACGTCCTTTCAAAACGCAAGGACAATTTTCACAATTTGGAAACCCTGATGTATCCAGTTGGAATATGCGATATACTTGAATTTATCCCTTCCCTCGAAAAAGAAACCCGCTTGAAGCTTAGCGGTATATCTGTTTCGGGGGATATGCAAAGCAACCTTGTCTATAAGGCATATATTCTCTTGAAGGAATTGTACAAACTGCCTCCGGTTCAAATCCACCTCCATAAGATAATTCCTGCAGGGGCAGGCCTGGGGGGAGGATCTTCGGATGCTGCGTTTATGCTGATGGGATTGAATCGGTTTTTTGATCTGGGACTTTCATTGGATGAGTTGAAAACGCATGCCGCTTCTCTGGGGAGCGATTGCAGCTTTTTTGTGGAAAATGTTCCTGCCTTGGCCTCTGGAAAGGGAGAAATACTTGTGCCTGCAACAACTTATCTGAAAGGTTATAAGTTGCTTCTTTTTTTCCCGGGTTTCCCTGTTTCAACGGCAGAAGCCTATGGTGGGATCATCCCTGACCCTGGTAAAGAAAGTCTCACTTCGATTTTGGAACAGGGTATTTCAACATGGAGGGGAAATCTGGTAAATGATTTTGAGAAGACCATCTTTGAAAAGTATCCTGAATTGAGAATCCTGAAGGAGGGGCTTTATGAGAGCGGTGCGCTGTATGCGTCTATGAGCGGAAGCGGTTCTGCTATGTATGGTCTGTTTGATGCAGAATATGTTATATCGCCAGGATTGAGGAAGGGACTTATCTGGGAGGGCCTGCTCCAAGAATAAGGGGCGTCTCATTTTGGCCGGGGCATTGAAAGAGAAAAGGATCACAAAGAAAAAGTTTGGACTTACTCTTTGTAATCCTTCAGGTCATTCAAACCTGAATGTAGGGACAGGTTGTGTTGGCCGCCTAAAATCTTCCGGGACAGGTTTAGCCCAACCCGGAAGCATAGTACGAGTTTCTTATTCTACCTCAGCAATCAGAAAGTTCTTGGGAATGGTTTCTCCCTCTTTAACATAAATTTTCTTGAGTTTTCCTGCCACCGGGATGGTAACAATATTCCTCATTTTCATTGCTTCCAGGATTAGGATTGCTTCACCTTCCTCCATTTTTTTGCCTTCCTTGACAAAAATCTTCAAAATCGTACCAGGGATATAAGAAAGGATCATTTTGGGATCAGCAGGCTTATAAAACTTTCGGTTTTCGAATTTCTTTGTCAGAGTAGTCCTGTATTCAGTTTCACCGATCTGCAATACTTTGCAGTCGATACTGCCTAATTCGCAGGGGCTTTTAACATCCACTTTCGAGGCTGTTCCCGACTTTGTTTTTTTTGTTGTAACCATGTAGGTATGAGATTAAAATGGGGGTATACCGTGTTTTTTTCTTGGCATTGAGATATCTTTTCTCAGCGAAACGTCAATAGCATGAATGAGCATGGTACGCGTTTCGGCGGGCTCTATAACCGAGTCGATATAGCCTTTTGCAGCTGCAACGTATGGGTTGGCGAATTTCTCTTTGTATTCTTCCACTTTTTGTTTCCTCATTTTCTCGGGATCAGCAGCAGTTGTGATTTCTTTTTTGAAGATAATGTTTGCTGCACCTTCGGGACCCATAACCGCAATCTCTGCCGAGGGCCAGGCAAAAACAAAGTCAGCTCTGAGGTGGCGGGAGTTCATTGCAATATAACCTCCTCCGTATGCCTTCCGGATAATAACCGTGATTTTTGGAACGGTGGCTTCGCTGTACGAATACAGGATTTTTGCACCGTGTCTGATAACACCGGCATGCTCCTGGTCCACACCCGGCAGATAGCCCGGCAAGTCGACCAAAGTAACGATTGGAATATTGAAAGCATCGCAGAAGCGAATGAAACGAGCTGCCTTATCGGATGAATCCACGTCAAGCACACCGGCCAGTACTAGCGGCTGGTTGCAAACAAACCCTACGGTACCACCGTTAATTTTGCCGAACCCGATTACCATATTTGCGGCCCACAATTCCTGAACTTCAAGGAAATCGGAATCATCAACAATACTTCTCACTACGTCTCTTACATCATAAGGCTGACGTGCATCTTCGGGAACAATACTTGTAATCTTAAAGCTTTTCTTGGGGGGTCTGGCTGGAACGTCAATCGACTTCTCAGTGTTGCTCCAGGGGAGAAAGGTCAACAGCTTCTTAATCTGCTGGAAACACTCGTCTTCACTCAATGCGAAGAAATGTGCATTTCCGGTAATTTCTGCATGCACGCGTGCACCACCTAGCTCTTCCATTGATATTTCCTCACCCAGCACAGTTTTGATAACCTCTGGTCCGGTAATGAACATCTTGGAAATTTTGTCAACCACAAAAACAAAGTCGGTGAGTGCAGGAGAATAAACGGCACCGCCGGCGCATGGGCCGAGGATAACAGATATCTGAGGGATAACCCCGGAAGCCAGGGTGTTTCTGAAGAAGATTTCTCCATATCCGGCCAATGAATTCACTCCCTCCTGAATACGGGCACCTCCTGAGTCGTTAATGCCGATAAGGGGCATTCTCATTTTCAGGGAGTGATCCATGATTTTGGTAATCTTGCGGGCGTGCATCGAACCGAGTGACCCACCGGCTACAGTGAAGTCCTGGGCGAAAATACAAACCGGCTTGCCATGAATGGTGCCGGTTCCGATAATTACGCCATCCCCGTGAAGGGTCTTCTTTTCCATGTCGAAGTCGCGGGCATCGTGCTCCACAAATAGATCATACTCGTTGAAGGATTCTTTGTCCAATAAAGCCATGATCCTTTCGCGGGCCGTAAGCTTGCCCATTGCATTCTGCTTTTGTATTGCCTGTTCTCCTCCACCCAAAAGCACCTGCTCACGTCTTTTCTTCAGTTCAAGAATTTTTTTATTAATTGCCATAAACTATTGTTTTTGTTAGACTTACAAACATTTTTAGTCCGAAATTTCGAATATTGCGAGTACAAGATTAGTAAATCCTGAGTATTTAAAAAAATGCCATCCCGATTTTGGGTCAGGTTGGCGCAATCAACGCATTCTATATGAATCAGATATCACCCAAAGATTTTTTTGAGGCTGGAGTCGGAAACCGTTTTCGAATTTCGGAATGAAAATGTCGAAAAGAGTTAGCCAGCCAATGGAAAAAATAAAATTTGAAGAATTCCCCTGCAATTGTCATTGGATTATTTTTTTACCCGCCAACAAATATCAATTGTTTGATAAATAGTATATTTTTGCAGATGTTGAAAAGACCATTATGATAAAAAGATTTCTGTTTTTTACTTTGGTGTTGCTTACCGGGTTAGGTCGCTCTTACTCACAGAATCCGGTGGCCGACAGTCTAAGGAGCCTTCTTGATGTATCTGAGGGTGAGAAGAAGGTCAATCTGTACAGTGAGATTGCAGAGGCCTTATACCGAACGGATGCATTAAATGCTATTGACAACAGCAACCAGGCTATTATTTATGCGAAAAACACAAAGAATAATGATTTAATCGGATTAGCCTACAAAAACCTGGGTACTTTATATTATGAATTTCTTTCAGACGATCCAAAGGCGAGCGAAGCGTTCCAGGCTGCATTGCTGTATTTCGAAAAATCCGGGAATAGTGAAGAGACTGGCCTGGCGCTAAATTTCCTTGCTGCCATTAAAAACTACCAGAATGAGATAGATGCTTCTATTGCTTACAGTGAAAGAGCTATTCAGATATCGAGGTCGGGACAGAACCACGAGGTTGAATCCGGAGCATATTACAATCTTGGTAATAGCTATTACAATATGAACGATTTCGAGAAAGCTCTCGATTATCACAGGAAATCTCTGGAACTGAGGCAAAAACTTGGAGACATTAAAGCCATTGCAAGTTCGCTAAACAGGCTCGGGAATTTGTCGTTTGCCAAGCAGGATTTTAAACTTGCTGAAGAGTACTATATTCAGGTTCTGGAAATCCGAAGGCAGGAAAACGATTCCAGAGGCCAGGGCATCGCACTTCTGAATTTGGGGAACGCCAGCAATCAGCTGGGGAACATGGATAAGGCGATAGGATTCTATAAAGAGGCTTATGAAATATTCAAGGAACTCGACTTTAAGCAGGGAATAGCTTCTACCCTAAACGGAATGGGGGTTATTTACAGCCACTGGAGAGCATTTCCAAGTGCCCTAAAAGTATATAAGGAGACTCTGGATATTGTTGAAGATCTGGGTGACCAGAAGGAAATTGCCAATACAATGGCCAATATTGGAATTGCTTACAACAATATGATAACAGATACATTGGAAAGTGTTTATGGAAAGGACTTTCGCGACAGTGTTTACATTAATAAAGCAAAGCCGAATTATCCCGTAATTGATGAGGCGATCCGCTATCATACTCTTTCGCTGGGAATAAGGAGGCAATTAAATGACAAGCGAGGTATTGGCGTTTCCCTGGCAAATCTTGGAATTACCTATTCATATATCGGTCAAATCAGTAAAGCCCGGAAATATTTCGAGGAATGGCTTTCTATGGCCGAGCAGATTCAGGACGATGATCAGCAAACCGCAATATATATTTCTCTGGGACAGCTTTACCGATACGAAGGTAGGTATGATAATGCAATTGACTATTACAACCGTGCGCTCGCTACTGCCGAGAAAATCAACATGAAAATGTATGTCCAGACCATCGCGGAAGAGCTATCCAAAGTGTATGAGTTAAAAGGTGATTACAAGCAAGCTCTTGGCAATTACAGGAAGTTCAGGGAGACAAAGGATTCGATCATGACGATGGAGGGGCAGAAGCTGATAAGTGAAATGCAGGTGAAATACGAGACGGACGCCAAGGAAAAAGAGAACCAATTGCTTAGAAAAGACCAGGTGATCAATGAAGCAAGGTTAAAGCAGCAGAAATTTGTCATTCTCACTTTCGTGTTGGTCATTTTGGCTGTTGTGGCTTTTGTGATCATGCTTATACGGCAGAATAACCAAAAGAAAAAGGCAAACTTCGAGCTGGCCAAGAAGAACATGCTTATAACCGAACAGAAAAAAGAGATCACCGACAGCATCCAATATGCAAGCCGCATCCAGAACGCAATACTTCCCCCGGCAGAGTTTATCGAAAGTCTCTTGCCCGATCATTTTATTATTTACCGTCCCCGGGATATCGTTAGTGGCGACTATTACTGGATTACAGAAAAAGGGTCGAAGATTTATATTATGGCTGCCGACTGCACCGGCCACGGGGTTCCCGGAGCATTTATGAGTATGCTGGGAGTAGCGTTTTTAAATGAGATTGTAAGCAAGCACGCTGAGATTTCAGCAAACCAGCTGCTGAACGAACTCAGGAAGCAGGTTATCAGCTCACTGCATCAGACAGGTCGCGAAGGGGAAAATCAGGATGGTATGGATGTGGCTCTTTATATTGTCGACAAGCATGAAATGAGCCTCGAATATTCCGGCGCAAACAATTCCCTTTTCATTTATCGGGAAGAGGAATTTATCGAATTGAAGGCCGATAAAATGCCTATTGGAATCCACCGTCTAGCCGATACTTCCTTTACCAACTATAAGATTGATATCCGGAAAAACGATATGATTTATGCTTTCTCGGATGGCTATCCCGACCAGTTCGGAGGCCCCAACGGCAAAAAGCTGATGATAAAAAACCTGAGGAAAACTCTCCATAATATTAATTCCAGGCCTATGAAAGAGCAAAAGGCCATCCTCGAAAAAACACTAGACGATTGGATGAATGGAGCCCACCAAATCGACGATATTCTGGTAATGGGTGTTCGTATTTGATTGAATTCCCGCATTGTGAGGAAAACCAAACAATGCAGGAGCTCATTTTTACTTTTAATCCAGCAATTTCGCAACAAGGGCTCTGAGCTCATCACCGCGCACATCTTTCGCAATTATGATCCCATCCCGGTCTAGCAAAACAGTGTGCGGAATACCATTAACCCCATATAAGCCGGCAGCTTTGCTTTTCCATCCTTGTAAATCCGACATGTGGTGCCATGTCAGGTTGTCGCTTTCAATAGCAGTTTTCCATCCCTTCTCATCCGTGTCAAGCGAAACTCCAACAATGTCAAAGCCTTTGGCGTGATAATCCTGATAGAGTTTTACAACATTCGGGTTTTCTCTTCTGCAGGGTCCGCACCAGGAAGCCCAAAAGTCGATCAACACAATGTTTTCACCCACAAATGACGAAAGTTTCATCTCCTGCCCATCCGCTCCGGGAAGAACAATATCGGTGAATTTCTGGCCCACTGCAACTTTTTCAAGGATTGCAATTTTCGCATTCATATCAATAATAAATTCCGATTGCGCGAGGTTCTTGTCCAATGTTGCAATGATGCTTTTGAGTTCTTCCAGCTCAATTGAATTGAACATGGAACGGCGAATAATATAAGGTGTCACAAATGAAGCTTTGTTTTGAAGAACAAAATTGCGGTTGTAATCCAGCTCTGCTCTCTCGATCGTTTCATATTTAAGAACAATTTCGTCAGCTTTTTTTGTATCCTTAGCTTTTTCAGCAGCTCTGTATTCCTTAAGGAGCGATTCTTTTTCCGAGCCAATTGAAGATAAGCCCGAAGTGTAGGCTTCAAGTTCTTTATGAACCAATGAACCTTCGACTTTTGTTAAAGAGGGATCATTAAAATCGGCAAAGACTTTTATTTCAGCATTTTCAATGAAAACAGGAATCAGAGCGTTGGAACCCGAAATTCTAAGATAGAGAAGTTCCGGCACATCCACTCTCCCTTTAAAAACAATTGGAAAAATCTTAGACTCTGATGAATCAATATTTATCATCTCGGCGTTTTTCCTTTTCGAAATGAAAATCCATTCGTCCCCGGCATTCTCAGCACTTAAGCTAAGCACAAAGCCCGGGTTGATGCTATTGGATTGCCCCGCGGCCGGAGGAGTGAAAAAATTCAATGCAAAAAAAAGGCTAAGGATCAGGAGGGTCTTTTTCATGATTATTGAGTTTGTTTTATTGGGTTTTTAGTATAAACAAGCTTGCTGTTTGTTTTATTTCATTCGCTGGTTAAAAAGCCTTATAAGTTCTCCGGCCGCAACAAATGAACTTAGGCGGTTCTCCAGAACTTTTTTCTCAAAATCGGCTGCAGCCATCTGTATTTCCGGGTCGCCGTAAAACTGTCGTTTTAGCTGGGCGTTTATCGTTTCGTACATCCAATATTTGGACTGTTCGTTTCGGCGTTGGTTGAAATAATTGTTGGCACCGGTCAAACTTTTGTAATCGAGGATGGCTTTCCAGATATCCTCAATTCCCTGGTTTTTCTGGGCGCTGCAGGTCAGTACTTTAGGGAACCATCCTGAGGGGGAGGGAGGAAAGAGGTGAAGGGCATTCTGGTATTCGGCCCGGGCCAGGTTTGCCTTTTCGATATTGTTTCCATCGGCTTTGTTGATGGCAATCATATCGGCCATTTCCATGATGCCTCTTTTTATGCCCTGCAACTCGTCTCCTGCACCAGCCAGCATAAGCAACAGGAAAAAATCGACCATCGAATGCACAGCCGTCTCGGATTGACCTACACCCACCGTTTCAATAAATACGGTNNNNGATTCTCTGGTTTTCCGGGCCACACCGCCTAATGATCCGCCTGAAGGGGAGGGGCGGATAAAAGCCCTCGGGTCGGTAGAAAGCAATTCCATCCGGGTTTTGTCGCCCATAATGCTTCCTCCGGAACGTTCGCTGCTGGGGTCAATGGCAAGCACGGCAAGTTTTTTTCCGAGGGAGGTCAGGTGGCTTCCAAAAGATTCGATGAATGTGCTCTTACCAACTCCGGGAACGCCGGTTATGCCAATCCGGATTGAGTTTCCCGCATGAGGAAGGCATTTTTCGATAATCTCCTGGGCAATACCCTGATGCGATTCGAGGGAACTTTCTATCAGGGTGATGGCCTGGCTCAGAACGGTACGATTTCCCGCCAGTATTCCTTCTACATATGCTGCGGTGGAAGGACTTTTTCGTGCCGAGCGAATCCTATCTGCGGCCCCCTTGTTAACGGATTCGGGCTGTTCTATGCCTTTGGAAACGCTAAGGGCCGAGTGGGGATTCTTTTCTTTGTTCATGGAAAATGTTTCCGGCTATTCGATAACCTCGCCCCTGACCCAAAGAATAACCTTTGGATTCTCGGGAGAATTAGTGAGCACGGTTATGGTTTTATTCTGCTGTCCCGATTTACCTGCAGAGTTAAAGGTTGTTTTGATGGTTCCGGTTTTCCCGGCAGGAATCATGTCGGCCGAAGTAATTACAGCGGTGCAACCGCATGCTGCCGTAACTTTGCGGATCAACAGGTTCGATTTGCCGGTGTTTGTAAAACTGTATTCGAAGGACGCAGACTCGCCCTTTTTGAGTTTTCCAAAATCAAAAGTGTTCTGGGCAAAGCTGATATTGGGGGCTTTTGCTTTCTCGTCGGCTGAGATCTTTGTGAAGTCCTCTTCCAGATTCGCGCTGACAACCAACTTGAAGGTGTTCTCGGTTTTCCCGTTTACATAAATGTCCATACGGTCGATAATAAATCCCCAATCGTCCTTCTTCGATGAAATGTAGCTGACCTCCACAATTCCTTTCTGATTGGGGGCGAGGGTTGCCGGTGTTACCTTAACCGAAATATGGGCAGGGATGTTTTCAAACTTTAAGGATTGCGGTTGTGCAGAGGTATTTATTACCTTAACCTGTTTTACCTGCAGCTGCCCCTTGTAAACGGTGCCGAAACTCAGGTGATTCATATCCATTCTTACCGGTCCGAAAGCAAATTTGTACTGGTCTTCAACAGAAAGAGGCTTTGGAGCAACATTCCCATTGATGGTAAGCTTCACAATCGAAGGCTCTGCATTCGACTGGACCGTTATATATTTCTCAAATGACCCGGGTCTTCCTACAGGATTGTAAGCGGCGCTGACGAATCCTTTTTGCCCCGGTTTTACAGGTTCCTTTGTCCACTCCGGAGTGGTGCAACCACAGGATGTGCTTACATTCTGAATGATCAGCGCTTCTCCGCCGGTGTTTGTAAACTCGAATTTGTGGATCTGGAGTCCCCCCGACTCCTGCATCTCGCCAAAATTAAAACTGGTTTCGTTAAATGATATGGAAGCCGTTTTCGACTGGGCATTGAGGCCCAGTGAAACCAATGCCAATGTAAGGCTTAACAGGAAAGATATCTTTTTCATTGTTTTATTTTTTGAAGATTACAAGATCTGACTATCAAAATTCATGCAAAAATTTTACACATGCAAAATTATAAATTTTATGCCCTTATACCATTTTAAAAAGATAAATGTTTCAGCCACTTCGATTGACTCCAAACCTTTGCTTTTGCTCTTCCATTATCAACTCTCAGCAAGCTGTCAAATCTTCCTGTGGGCACCGGGGCTGGTAAATGAAGGCGTTCGCAGCAGAGCCTTTGGGTTCCGGACAGAGGCCTGGGAGTGTTTTTGTTTTTTTGATTCAATCAACAAAGTGTATTTAAATTAGACTTAAAACATTTATAATGAGTAGTTTTAAACAAAGTTTGATAAGGCTTGCATTGTATTGAAACACAATTGCGAAAAAATTGTTTACGTAAGCATATCCTGAATTTGCTTATAAAATCTCAGGAATAATTAACTTTATACCTTCGATTTAAAAAAGGCCGTGTTGAAAACGAACAAATCACACATATATTTCCTTGCCCTGCTAATGCTCATGATTCCTCTGGTTGCGAGCGCTCAGTTCTATAATGGCCATCAGATGAAGTTTGGCAAGAACCGGGTTCAGTTCAACACCTTTTATTGGAAGTTTTATCGTTTTGAGAGGTTTGACGTGTATTCCTATGAAGACGGTACCGATCTTTCTTTGTTTGTGGCGGGCTATGTGGAGAAAGAAATCGAGCGGATTGAGCGTTTCTTCGATTATAATTTCGAAAAGCGTTTGATATTCATCACCTACAACAAAATGTCCGATTTCAGGCAAAGCAATATCGGTCAGGCTTTGGTGGAGGAGGATAATTCCAACATAGGCGGAGTAACCCGGATTATTCAGAATAAAATATTTATTTATTTCGAGGGAGATCACCTGAAACTCCAACGAGAAATAACCCAGACTATTTCAGAAGCCCTCATTCAGGAGATGCTGTACGGTAATGATTTTAAGGATAATTTCACAAACTCCACACTCATACAAATACCCGAATGGTATCTTAAAGGCCTCGTCTCGTATGTAACTGAGCCCTGGAATTTCAACCTCGAAAATCGGGTGAAGGATGGCATTATTACCGGCAAGTACGAGAAGTTTAACCGACTTTCGGGGGCTGATGCTGTGATTGCAGGGCATTCGTTCTGGAAGTATATTGCCGACACCTATGGGCAATCGGTGATACCGAATATTTTATACCTTACCCGCGTCAACAAGAGCGCAAACTCAGGATTTCTTTACGTGCTTGGGCTTCCAATAAAGGATCTTTCATACGAATGGCTGGGCTATTATTTGGATATGTATGAGCAAGCCGAGAATCTTGCAGGTTTGCCAATGGAAGGGAAACTTTTTAAGAAAACGAAAAAAGCACGGGTGTATCAGCAGGTAAAAATGAGTCCTGATAGCAGGAACATTGCCTTTGTTACCAATGAGTTGGGCCAGTTCAGAATCTTTCTTTATGATACAGAAACCGAAAAAGTACATAGGATTCTAAAAAAGGAGCATAAGATCGATCAGATAACCGACTATTCCTATCCCATTCTGGCATGGCATCCCTCGGGAAAAATCCTGGCTTTTGTAACGGAAGAAAAGGGTTTACTTAGTTTGAACTACTACAATCTTGAAGATCAGGAGATTTCCAGCAGAATCTTGCTTTTATACGAAAAAGTTCTGGATCTTTCCTATTCCGACGACGGACTGAGGTTTGTAATATCAGGTGTTGTGAATGGTCAGACTGACATCTATATTCACAATATTGTTTCCGCAACCAACGAGCAGATTACCAACGATCTGGCCGATGATTTCAATCCCCGCTTTATCGAAAAGTCCACAGGCATCGTTTTCAGTTCCAATCGCAATTACGATTCCCTTGAACCCGAAAACCCGGCCGACACAGACAATAACATTTCCGAGTTTTATTCGGTATTTGCCTACAAACAAAATGGAAACGGGGGTGAGCTCAAGCGTATCACTGAACAGAACTATTTCAATTACAAATCACCATTTGCATTGGAAAACAACAAGTATTCCTATTTGTCCGACGAATCGGGTATCGTGAACCGCTATGCCGCCACTTTCGACAGCACCATTAGTTTTATAGACACAACCACGCATTACCGGTATTTCAGCCGTTCGGTTCCCTTAACCAATTACCGAAGAAATATTGAAGAGCACGATTATATCCCCTCCCTCGGAAAATATATAGAATTGATATTCCACGACAGCCGTTATAATTTGTATTCAGGGGCTCTTGATGCTCAGGATTCCAAAAAGCCGGAAATCAGGAATACTCCTTTCCGCGACAAGTATCTTCAGCAGATTCAGGAGCGCGACAGCCTCAAAAACATCAAGAAAACTACAATTTTCATCAGGGATGTCATCGACAACAGTTTTATCTCGGGGGAGGACACCTTTCGCCTTGATTTTACAACTATCGATATCAACAACTATGTTTTTGAAAAGGAGAAGCTCAATTTGTACAACGAGCGGTTTCGGCAGAACGGCTTCAGCATGGTGATGGACACCGCTAAGGAAACCCGTAAAATGTATATTGACTACGAAACCTCATTTTACCCGGATTATCTTGTAAACAAAGTGGATTTCAGCTTCCTAAACGAATCGTACCAAACTTTTACCGGGGGAGCTGTTTATTATAATCCCGGTTTCAATATGTTGTTTAAAGTTGGGGCCACCGATCTCTTCGAGGATTACCGGCTTATCGGTGGGGTGAGGTTTGCAACCGACTTTGACAGCAATGAATATCTTATATCCATTGAGAATCTAAAGAAAAGGTACGATCACCAGCTTATTCTTCACCGACAAGTGTTTAAAACGGCAACCGACTATTCCTATCTCAAGATTTTTACCCATGAGATGTTTTACTCGATTAAGTATCCGCTTAGTCAGGTTGCGGCTTTCAAAGCTACAGCTTCTGTGCGCAACGACCGGGTTGTGTATCTTTCAACCGATTTGCAAAACCTCAACGAAAAGGATGACTTCCGACCCTGGCTTGGGGCCAAGGGAGAGTTCATCTTTGACAACACGCGAACCCTTGGGAAAAATCTCTACACCGGCGCTCGATTCAAATTGTTTGCCGAGGCTTACAAGAGGATAAACGGATCGAAATCGGGGCTTTATGTTCTAGGGGCCGATTTCCGGCATTACACAAAGGTACATCGAACCTTGATTTGGGCAAACCGATTTGCCACAAGCACTTCCTTTGGCGGAAGCCCGTTGGTTTATTACATGGGAAGCGTTGATAACTGGCTCAACCTCTTCGGGAAGGTGGCAACTTTCGATCAGTCCGTACCCATCGATTACACGAAGAATTACGCCTATCAGACCCTTGCGACCAACATGAGAGGGTTTACGCAGAATATACGCAACGGGAACAACTTTGCACTTATCAATACCGAGCTGCGTTGGCCGGTATTTCGGTATTTTGCGAACCATCCCATCAGTTCCAATTTCTGGAACAATTTCCAGACGGTAGGTTTCTTCGATATCGGCACCGCCTGGTCGGGACTCCATCCCTGGTCGGGAAAAAATGCATACGACAAGGAAACCTACGAAAACGGTCCCATAACGGTTATTATAGATTCCAACCGTGAGCCAATTGTGGCCGGGTATGGGTTTGGAGTCAGAAGCCAGCTTCTGGGTTATTTTATACGTGCCGATTGGGCCTGGGGAATAGAGAACAGAACGGTTCTCCCCAGAGTTTTTTATTTGTCGTTGAACCTTGATTTTTAATCTGTCATGAATATGTCGGTTACACAAATACTAATTATTGTCCTTATCGGCCTTGTGGGCGGATTTGTAAGCGGCACATTCGGAATCGGAGGGGGCATCATAATTGTTCCGGCCCTTGTGTTTCTGGCGGGGCTTACCCAGCATGAGGCTCAGGGAACCAGTTTAGCCATGATGCTTGCGCCCATTGGGATACTGGGAGTGGTAAACTATTACAAATCGGGATATGTGAACATGAAGTTTGCAGTGATCCTGATGATTGCCTTCTTGTTGGGCTCGTACTTCGGGTCGAAACTGGCAGTCAATTTCGAAGGGAAGTTTTTGCGACAGTCGTTCGGTGTTTTGACAATTCTGATGGGCCTTAAATTGTTATTGGGGAAATAGCTATGGAATTACAACATAAGATAAAGCAACGGGCAGCAGAAATCTTTCCCGAGGTGGTTTCGATCCGAAGGCATATTCACGCCAACCCGGAGTTGTCGTTTGAGGAATACGAAACATCCGACTTTATATGCAAAGTACTTGGTGAGTGGGGGGTTCCCTTCAGGCGAGGAATTGCGGGAACAGGTATTGTTGCGGTTCTCGAGGGAAAACAGCCGGGTCGCACCATTGCATTCCGGGCCGATATGGATGCACTCCCCGTGAATGAAATAAACGATCTCCCTTTCAAGTCGGTACATGCAGGCAAGATGCATGCCTGCGGACACGATGTGCATACATCCTCACTTTTGGGGGCAATACGAATTCTTAGTGATTTAAAGAAGGAATGGGCGGGTACCATTAAATTTGTTTTTCAGCCCGGGGAAGAGAAATTGCCGGGAGGGGCAAACATGATGATTAAAGAGAATGCCCTTGCACCGGACGAACCCGAACTTATTATAGCCCAGCATGTTTTTCCTGATATGGAAGTTGGGAATGTGGGTTTTAAGTCGGGGCAATATATGGCCTCAAGTGATGAGGTTTTTATCACCGTTAAAGGAAAAGGCGGACATGCTGCTTTGCCCGACAAGCTTATTGACCCGGTTCTTATTACCGCGCACCTTATTACTTCGCTTCAGCAAATCGTAAGCCGACATGCTAAACCGGGTATGCCCACGGTCTTGTCTTTTGGGAAAGTAACAGCAGCAGGTGCGGTGAACGTTATTCCTGACTCCGTAAGGATCGAAGGAACATTCCGCACCATGAACGAGGAGTGGAGAAAACGGGCCCACGAACTTATCCGGAAAATCGCCTCCGATCTTACTTCAGGAATGGGAGGGAGTGCAGAGGTTGAAATACGCAATGGTTACCCCGTGCTTACAAACAATCCCGACGTAACCCGCAAAGCAAGGGCTTTTGCGGAGGCGTTTCTGGGGAGCGACAAGGTGCACGAACTTGAAACCCGAATGACAGCAGAAGATTTCGCATATTTCGCCCAGAAATATCCTGCCACCATGTTCCGTCTGGGAACCAGCGATCCGGGCATACCGGGCTCAGCTTTGCATACTTCCACTTTTAAAGTAAATGAGGATGCTATTGAGTTGAGCATGGGGCTGCTGGCTTTTATGGCGGTGGGGTTTTTAGAAGAAGATGTGACGGGGTGACGGGGTGATGTCGTGATGGAGTGATGGGGTGACGGGGTGATGGGGTGAATTTTGCCGCTATTTAAATTCATTCAAAATAGCAACACAAATAGAGAAATACCTTTTGCAAATCGGTTTAAGAATTTAACTTTGCAGCAACTAATTTTTGGTTAAACAAAAGACAAAAAAAATGGCTTACGTAATTAGCAAAGACTGTACTGCTTGCGGTACTTGTATTGATGAATGTCCTGTTGAGGCAATTTCCGAGGGCAGTATCTATAAGATTGATCCGGAACTCTGCACAGATTGCGGTGCATGCGCTGATGTTTGCCCGGTTGAGGCAATTTCACCCGCATAGTGATACCCGGTAAAATTTAATATGGCCGCTCCTGTTGAAGCGGCCTTTTTTATGCCCGAAAGTTCAGTTATTTCAAATAAGGGTTCTCGGGCAATTCTATGATTTTATAGCCTTGTTCCCTCATTTTCCTCATTGTGGCCTCGTCGGGGTATTCCTTAAAAACCACACAACAGATATTGTTGTATGGAATGATTCTCAAACGGCAGAGAAAATCCTTAAGCCTGAACTTTTGTTGAATTTCACGAAGGAGTTTGCGGTCGTGAGGCACAACTATTGAGTTCTCTTTACAGTTTGTGAGTATGTTGATTCCCTTAAAAGCAATGAGACGCAGCCCGATACCCATGGCCATTTTCTCGATTTCTCTTTCTGAAATCTTGAAAACATAATTGCCCACCTTTTCAAATGAGAAACGGTTTTTCCAAAGTTTATTGATTAGCAATGGGTTAAACCTGTCCAATATATTTTTGACCAACAGCAATAGTGGCATTTTTGTTAAAATGTCGATAGGCTCAATTATTATCGTAGCTTTTTTGGAAACCCTGATCATTTCATATAACCCCAGATATGCGCGGGGAAAATGGTGGAATGCCTCTCTGCACGAAACATAATCAAAACTATTGTCGGGATAATCAATATGTTCGACATTTATTTTCTGATAGTTCTCTATCAGTCCTTCTGATTTTGCCTCTGCAAGGAATGCGTCCGAAATGTCTGATGCCAAAACATTTTGTGACTTGTTTGCCAGGAAATTTGCCTCCAATCCGTTGTAATCGGCAATGGTAAGCCATGTGTTAGGCTTGCTCCAGAAGGGTTCGAGCATTAACAGTGTCCTGACATTAACCTTATAAAGCACACAATCCTGATTTTTGATGTGAAAAAGACGGGCGTCCTTTTCTCCAATCAGATTTTTCATATGAACTTCATGCGCCTCATGGCTTTTTTGTATACCGTCAACCGATTTGTTTTCCATATCCTTTGATTTCCCTTTGCAATCCTCAAAACTACTAATATTTCTTATTCATTATGTCGGCATTGCAGAATACTTAATATCCGTAAATAATAAACATTATGCGCAATAAATTGTCTTATTGTTGTATTTTTGAAAACTTATAAAATATTTAATCCCAAACAACGAAATTCCAGTAATATGAAGTACGACGTTTTAATCATTGGTACAGGTCCTGGCGGTTATGTTGCAGCCATACGCGCGGCGCAACTAGGTTTGAAAGCAGGAGTTGTTGAACGCGAATCGCTTGGCGGCATTTGTCTGAACTGGGGATGTATCCCTACCAAGTCCCTGCTGAAATCGGCACAGGTATATGATTATTTTAAACACTCGGAAGATTACGGAATAAAAGTTGAAGGTACTGTAAAGCCAGATTTCTCAGCCGTAGTTGCTCGCTCCAGGGGTGTTGCCGACGGGATGAGCAAAGGGGTTCAGTTCCTTCTGAAAAAAAATAAGGTTGAGGTTATCAGTGGTACAGGAAAGCTTGTTTCCGGCGGGAAAGTGGAAGTGACTTCAGCTGATGGCAAAAAGGAAGTTCATGAGGCCAGCCATATCATTCTGGCTACCGGGGCACGCTCAAAAGAATTGCCCAACCTCAAGCAGGATGGAAAAAAGATCATCGGCTATCGCGAAGCAATGACCCTGCCCAAACAACCCGTTTCTATGATCGTTGTCGGATCGGGCGCCATTGGCAGCGAGTTCGCGGGATTTTACAATAGCATGGGAACCAAGGTTACTCTTGTTGAGTTCCTTCCCAATGTGGTGCCTGTGGAAGATGAGGAAGTTTCAAAGCAACTGGAACGCTCCTTTAAAAAGGCAGGAATGACCGTGCTTACCAGCTCGAATGTAAAATCCGTTGATACCAGCGGTCCGCTTTGCAAAGTGAAAATCGTGACACCCAAAGGGGAGGAGGAGCATGAAGCCGAGATTGTGCTTTCTGCTGTGGGCGTTACTCCAAATATCGAAAATATCGGTCTCGAAGCTTTGGGCATCGAAATGGAAAAAGGTAAAATAAAAGTGAATGATTTCTACCAGACCAATGTCAAAGGGGTTTATGCTATTGGCGATATTGTTCATGGTCCGGCCCTGGCTCACGTCGCTTCTGCTGAAGGCATTGTTTGCGTTGAGAAAATCGCAGGCAAGAATCCCGAGCCTGTAGATTACAAGAACATTCCCGGATGCACCTATACAAGTCCTGAAGTTGCTTCGGTAGGCATGACCGAGAAGGCTGCAAAAGAGGCCGGTTATGATATCAAAGTAGGCAAATTCCCATTCTCAGCCTCCGGTAAAGCTAGTGCTGCAGGGGCTAAGGATGGATTTGTAAAGCTCATTTTCGATTCCAAATATGGCGAATTACTGGGAGCTCATCTCATCGGCTTTAACGTTACCGAGATGATTGCCGAACTGGTTGTTGCCAGAAAGCTTGAAACAACCGGACATGAGCTGATAAAAGCCATTCACCCGCACCCAACCATGTCGGAAGCAATTATGGAGGCTGCTGCGGCTGCATATGGCGAAGTGATTCACCTCTAGTATCAGTACCCCGGCTCGCCAACCCTGCCGATAAACAAGATGGCATTGCTGGTCTTTTCCCTTAGGACGAAGATAAAGGGATGGTTGGCGGTGAAATAGATTTTGTCGTCAGGACCGACGGAGGTAAATTCCATTTC
>JAIFNN010000234.1 GCA_020047715.1 Bacteroidota bacterium
AGAACGCGGCGGCCTCGGAAGAGATGGCTACCAGCTCGGAAGAACTGGCCGGACAGGCAGAAGCATTGCTGGAGATGATCTCGTTCTTCAAACTCGAGAGCGACTCCCATCACAAACAACAGGCAGCCAAAAAGCAGGTGCAGGCAACCCAGAAGCCCGAGGGCCGCAACGGAAGCCGGATCGGGTCAACATTGGATTCCGTTCCCAAAGATATGTCGCCCGCCAGGAAAACCTTGAGTTCTTCTTCCAACGGCGTGCACATCAATATGGGAAAGGATCATCTGGACAAAGGATATGAAAAGTTTTAGGTTAATAGATAGGTTTGATTAGTTAGTTAGATTAGTTAGGGAGTTTTAGAAAGTTGCCAAACCGGCTTCCGCCCGATTTAACGCATACAAATCGGGTGGGGCCCGGAAGGCTCTTCAAAATCAAATCGCTTCGGATGACTTAAATAAAGCTTCAAAAGCTTTTTAGTGTATGTAAATGCAGTATATAAAACCTAAAATTAAATGATTATGGCTTTAATTAATTGGGATGATTCATTGAGTGTTAAAATCAACTCTATTGACGACCAGCACAAAAAACTGATCGCAATGATTAATGATTTTTATGACGGTATTTCAAAGCGTTCAGGCCAAGAAAGTGTGCTTAAATTAATTCTTGAAATGAAGAACTATACTGTAGTTCATTTCACCAACGAGGAAAAGATTATGAGGCAAGTTAATTACCCTGATTTTGATTCTCATAAAAAGCTGCACGAAAATTTTATTGCTAAAGTAGTTGAGTTGGAAACGAAAATTAAAAGTGGAAAACTCGTTATATCATTGGAAATAACTACATTCCTGAAGGATTGGCTTAAAAACCACATTATGGTTATCGACAAAAAGTATAGCGATTACTTTATGAGGAAAGGAATCAATTAAGATATCCGGGAAATGCAGCAAAAAAGCAGTTCCACCAAATTACGGCTTTGAAAAATTTTAATTAAATTGATAATAGGTATTAGTAGAGGGTTTATCTGAAGGATCTTTCTTGTCGTCGTTTGTTTTAGCGCAAACAAATCGTGCGAATATGGAAAGGTCTTTCAGTAAAAATCCAGCTGCTGAAAACACCAAAAACAATTCTCTGGAATCAATGGATAAATATCTTAATTCCTGGAACTGTTTAAAAATATTATCGAAATCTTGGATCGAACCGGATCATTTGCAGGATTAGGCTCTTGAACTCGTATTTGTCTATTGCAAATGAGATACCATCTGGAAATTCATAAAAAACAATCAAATTTGCTAATGCAATCCTACTGCCTTCCTTTTTTCAATAATCACTCTTGCCTCCTCCTCGTGATTCTTTAAGTAGCTGAGAAAAAAAGTTTTGAATCCTGCACGCAATACTTCGCGGTATGATCTTTCTATGAGACCCCTTAGAACCACTCATTAAACTGCTTTTGAATATTTGTTGGTAACGGGTAAAACTACTTGCTGAAGCAGGTGAAAATACTTACTTGTGTATGAGTGTAATTTAAGGATTAATCAGGTGTTTCTCTGTTTTCCATTCCTCTCTTAGAATATAAATTTGATAACTGGAAACAATTCCATGAAACAGTCTTTTTTTAAGAAGGAGCTTCAATCAATGATGAACTTGGACAGCGAAAACGGGATCGATAATTCGGAAATGAAAAATCTCCTTGCTGTTGTTAAAGAAAAAAAAGGAATTGATTTCAGCGATTACGCATACCCTTCTCTACATCGGAGAATATCCAGGTTCATTGAAATAAACAGGTTGTCGGGTTTTAGCGAATTGATTAGTAAAATAAAGAATGTAGAGGGATTCGCAGATAGCTTTATCCACGAGATCACTGTGAATGTAACGGAAATGTTTCGGGACCCGTCGTTCTGGGTAACGCTTCGTGATCATGTGCTCCCCAGCCTTAGGAATAAACCTGTTATTTCAATTTGGCATGCAGGATGCTCCATGGGCGAAGAAGTGTATTCGATGGCTATTTTGCTAAAGGAGGAAAAGTTGTTGAGTAAAGCAAAGATAGTGGCAACCGATATAAACATGGAAGCACTGAAAAAAGCTCGAAATGGAATTTACCTGTTGAAGAACCAGGAATTAAACGAAAACAATTATTTTCATTTGGGGGGTAAGGGGAAACTCTCGGAACATTACAAAATAGAAGGTAACATGGCTCAATACGATCAGGAGCTTATTAAGAGGGTGGAATTCAAAAGACACGATTTGTCTTCTGATCCTTATTTCGGAATGTTCGACATGGTTATTTGCAGAAATGTATTTATCTATTTTAATCTGAGCCTTCAGGAGAAAGTTCTCGGCGTTTTTTCGCAAAGTTTAAATCCGGGGGGCTTTTTGGGGATTGGCTCCAAAGAATCTGTATCCTGGCTCAAAGGAGCAAGGTACTTTAAACCGATAAGCATTGAGGATAAAGTATTCGTGAAGGTATAGGGAGACTTACGGGCCGGTGAATTCAAAAAGCAGAAAGAATGAAAAATGGGATAACAAACAGTTAAAAAAATTGCAATAAATACCATAGATTTCAAAGCGCATATGTAAGGCTTTATAGACAAGGAAGGCAAAATGAATTTTGGAGTCAAAACAATTTAATCAAAGCTGAAATGCAGTTACGTTGGAAAAAAAAAGACAAGCAAAGTGCAACCATGGTTGAGCCTGAGAGAACCGAAAGCCGGACTTTCCAGGATAAAAGCTCTGCAGCTCAGCGTTTTATCAGGAATGTTGGAGATAAGTTCTCCAGTATGGTTGATTTGTCGCAAAAGGTATTATCCCAAATCGCAAAAGAAAAGGAAATACTACAGGGAGTTTTTCTAATAAGTATAACAGAAAATGGAATTACGAAGCTTAAATACCTGTCGGGCTATGCCTGCGTGAGAATTGAAACGGAAGAAAGCGAGTTTCTGCCTGGGGAAGGTTTACCAGGGCAAGTTGCCAAGGAGGGGAAAATTTTGAATTTGAAAGCTGTGCCTGAGGGGTATGTCAAAATTAGAACCGGCTTGGGTGAGGCTTCCCCAAGCTCATTGATTATTATCCCCATTATTTATGAAAATATACTTTATGGCGTAATTGAACTCGCTTCGTTTCATGAATTCACTTTGGCCGACGAGAAGTTTTTTTATACCATATCGGAATTTATTGGGTCACAAATGAAAATCCAACAGGGAACAAATTAATAAATGAACTGAAAATTGAAAAGCACGAGGAAAATAATGGAACTTGGTTTTTTTGTTGCTGGTTTTGCAATTGTGGGGGCAATTATCTCCCTCATTGCATTGCTTTTTTCCTTGGCAGCAGGTAATTACCCATTCTCCATGTCGGGCCTACAGGCCCTCTATAGAGAGGCGAATGTCTTTTATCTCCTTCATCTTGTACCGTTTTTCTTTGGAATTGCCGGATATGTAGGTGGAAATTATCTGCTCGATAAAAGAAACGAATATAAGAAAAGTATCTCCCTTCTGAAAAGCACAGTTAACAACACCATTGATTTCGCCCGTAGCATTGAAAAAGGAAACCTTGTGAATCCGTATATCCCGATGAATGGGGAAAACGAACTTACCCATTCTCTGGAAGGCATGCGCAGCAGCTTATTGCGCGTTAGCCAGATTGATTCCGAGCGAAACGCAATCGCGAAAATTGTAAGCGACATAAACCTGATTCTTAGGTCAATAAATGAGATTGAAAGATTGGGCGAGGAAATAACATCTTATCTGGTTACCAAGCTCGAAAATGTAGTCCAGGGCGCCTTTTATATAGTTACAGAATCCGACGACAATAAAAAGCTCATTCGCTTAAAGTCCAGCTATGCATACAACCGAAAGAAATACCTTAAAGCAGAATTCGAATTTGCCGAGGGCCTGATCGGTCAGTCGGCTGTTGAAAAGGATATTATTCTCAGAACTGAAATCCCGGATAATTACGTTACGATTTCCTCGGGTTTGATGGGCGACCGAAAACCCAGGAGCATTATAATTGTTCCCCTTATTGCCAACGATATTGTGCATGGAGTGCTTGAGCTCGCTTCGATCCGCAAGTTTACTGACTTACAGGTTAAAGTTCTTTCCGGTATTGGTGAAATAATTGCCAGGACCATAAACAATGTAATGGTAAACGAACGGACACGCTTGCTCCTTCGGGAATCTGAAAAGATGAGTTCGGAACTAGTAGTGCAAAAGGGCAAGCTGCTCCAAAATGCCAAGGACATGATTTTCGCCCAGGAACAACTAAAGAAAACAAACCTTCAGCTGGAGGAACAAATGCAGGAAGTCCGAAACAGCAACAAAAAAACACATGTCCTTCTGGAAAACTCTCTGGAGGTCATCTTCATTTTCAGCGACTCGGGTATGACACTCTATGTGAGCCCTTCAGTGCGGTCCGTATTGGGATATTTCCCGGAAGAAATTATTGGAATGAAGGATATAGACAATATACATCCCCTCGACACAGAAAGCTTTAAATCCTTCCTTCAAAATATAATATCATACCCCGAGAAAACTCATATTATTCAATACAGGTATTTTACAAAGAGCGGGGAGATTATCTGGCTGGAAGCCATTGGGAAAAGCTCTCTTGCAGATGTAATTAAAGGTATTGTTATTAATACCAGAGACATCTCCGAGCAGCGTTTGGCTGCCAAGGAGCAAAGAATCCGGGCAAAGATGCAGGCCCTTTCGGAAAACAGTCTTGACCTTATCCTTAGAATCGACATCTTCAGCAGATGCACTTATATAAATCCGATTATCGAATCCTATACCGGGATGAAAATTGCCGATTTAATAGACAAGCCTATAATGAGCATTGGAATAGAAGATTCGGTTGTAAGCCTGTGGAAAAAGATGCTCGACGAGGTGGGGGTAAGCAAAGAAAAAAGAATTGACGAGGTGGTTTTCACTACGGTTCAGGGCAAGAAAATTATGCAGGTAAGCGCAATTCCGGAGTTCCAGGACAATGGAGTGGTAGAATCGGTGCTGTTCGTGTGCCATGATATCACGGAGGCTAAAAACCGTGAGGAATTGATAAGGAAGAAGAACAAGAGTATCAACGACAGCATAAACTATGCATATTACATTCAAAGTGCACTTATGCCAACGGAGAAATTCCTGCAGACGATAATCCCGCATTCCTTCATGCTTTACAAACCCAAAGATATTGTGAGCGGCGATTACCCATGGATATACAAGGACGGCGATATTGTATATATCGGTGTAATGGACTGCACAGGACACGGTGTTCCGGGAGCGTTGATGTCGATTATCGGATTCTTTCTGCAAAACGAGATTATCAAAAACAAAGGCAGCGACAATGCAGGTCAGATTCTCGATAAACTCCACATAAACCTGGTGAAGACCCTAAAACAGGAAGAGGAGAACAGCAAAATCAACGACGGGATGGATGCAGCATTCTGCAGTATCGACTTGAAAAACAAGGTCCTGAACTATGCCGGGGCTCATAGGGGTTTGTATTATGTCAATAAAAAGGAGCTCACCGAAATACGGGGAGATCGTTTCCCGGTCGGAAGCAGCCAGTACAGCAATCGTAAACCCTTCACGAATCATACTATCAAAATCGAACAGGGAGACGCTTTCTATTTCATGACCGACGGGTTTGCCGATCAGCTGGGAGGTCCAACGGGAAAACAGAAATTCATGAGCGGAAACGTAAGCCTGCTTATTAAAGACAATAGTAATCAAAGCATTTTTCAAATGGGTAACCTATTCAAAAACACATTTGAAAGCTGGAAAGGATCAGCCGAACAGGTTGACGACATATTGGTAATTGGATTAAAATTTTAACTGATTGAATTATGAATGAATCAACCGACAAAAACCTGCAATTCTTAAGCCGTTTCAGAGACAGCATGTTTGAAAATCAAATCATGCTCTCTTACAAAGGCGAAATTTCCCAAAATATCATGCTGGGATTACTGGAATTAACCGAACGAAAACTCGACTCTTCCAACGAAGACCAGGGAATCAAATCCAAGATCTTTAATGTGATGGTGGGTTGCCTGCAAAACATAACTTATCACACGGAAGATAACAAGCACGCTAAGTCGAGCATGTTCCTTATCGGAAGGATTATTGATGGATATGCAATATACAGCGGCAATGCCATTAGCAAAGACAGAGTCAGCGATTTCAGGGCAAAACTGATGTCTATGACTGATATGTCGGGCGAAGAACTTTCTGTGTTCTATAAAACATGGCTGACATCCGGTGAGTTATCCGATAAAAACGGGATTCATTTGGGACTCATCGACATTGCTCGTAGGACAGGCAACACATTGGACTTCGATTTTGAGAATATTGACGAGGATTACAGCTATTTCTCATTGCGTACTGAGATTAAATCAACTCTATAAAGTTTAATAAGATGGATAATCAAACAAATAAAATCACTGCCAATCCAAAGTCGCTGAAGTATTTCTACGACTTCCATAAATTAATGGAGCAGAGCGAGATTATTATGGTATACGCAGGGGAGTTTTCCCAGGCCCTTACCAAAACCCTTTTGTCGTTCACGGAACGAAAATTCAACGTGGAGAAACTGGAAGACAATGTGAAGCGGAAAATCTACAACATCATGGTTGAAATGCTTCAGAATATCAGTAAAAACGCACTCGATAACGACCATGCAATTACCGGAAACTCGCCAATATTCATGATTGGTGAATCGAGCGATTTCTACTTCCTGATTTCCAGCAACAAAATCAGCAACCTTAACATCCCTGCACTCAAAAACCGTATTGATGAGGTAAATTCCCTGGATAGCGAGGGATTAAAACAACTCTACAAAGAAGTCAGAATTAACGGGAGTTTCTCTAAGGTGGGAGGGGCAGGAATCGGCGTAATCGATATGGCACGGAAATCCGAAAACGCTTTGGTATACGAGTTTGTCCGACTCAACGACGAGTTTTCAATGTATTCCTTGCTCATTCGCGTATCCAGGAATGTTTGATTGCGGTTGGAAGGGATTTGATCAGAGGGGCTTGCGTACATAAAATATACATTAGTTATTTAACTTAAAATTTTCGAATCATGCTAAAAGAATTGAATATTGTTGGAACAGAAGATACCCCGGGTATAATCTTCGACTCGCAAAAGAATGTGTTTGAACTGTCGGGCCGCTCATTACCTGAAGATGTTGTCAGCTTTTACAAGCCGGTAATCGAATGGCTCGACGAACTGGAGAAGAATCCGATTGAGAACCTTGAATTCTCATTCAAACTGGATTATTTCAATACGGCCTCATCAAAACTAATTCTGGATATCCTCCTCAAGGTCAATGACATTTTCAGCGATGGAACCCCAATGAAAATCAAATGGCATTTCCTGGCAATGGACAAGGACTTGGAAGAAGCTGGCGAGGAATTTTCCGAGTTGGTAGAAGTCCCATTTGAACTGGTTGCCTATTAAGATTGGCCCTTTGTTGTTCTGTTTCGTGGGAGGATACCTAATTATTCGTGTAATTAATGGATTGTAATATACAATATTATGAGTGAGGAAATATTAAAAGCCTTAATGCAGCTTTTTGCAATTATCTCTAAGCAGGATGAGGGTGCTACCGAAAATCAGCGGGAGTACATTCAGTCATTTCTTTCATCTCAGTTGAACAAGGAAAAGGTAATCGAATACCTCAAGTATTACGACGAAAAGTCTATGGGCAGCGATGCGGATGCCGAAGGTGCAAACCAGATCCGAAGTGGCAAGTTGACTTCCATGAAAGATATGGTAAGAACCCTAACAATTTGCCGGAAAATCAATAAAACCCTGTCTCAAAAGCAAAAAGTGATTGTTCTGATCAGGATTTTCGAACTGCTCAAAGCCGAACAATTATATACTGAGCAGAGAATGGGGATTATCGAGACAATTGCAAATGTTTTCAATATTTCTGCAGACGAACTGCTGCTGATAAGCAATTTTATTCGCTACGACACCCTCGATAAACTCCTCTCCGAAGAAATCCTGTTAATACAAAACGAACCGGCTGACGAACAAGCAGAAGAGGGAAAGCCTAAGTACCTCTTCACAAGTGGATTGGATGGGAAAATCTTTATTCTCAGGATTAAAAGTGTTGATATATATTTTATCAAATATAAGGGGAGCAACGAGATCAATCTCAATGGCCTTACTTTCCAGGTAAACAGCATTTACCTTTTCCCCCAGGGAAGTACCCTTCGCTTACCCAAAGGAACGGTCTACTTCAGTGATGTCGTTTCCCGATTTCTAAAGGATGGGAGCATTAAACGAATATCTTTTAAAACAGAAGACATATCCTTCACTTTCCCCAATGGTAAACAAGCACTCCGCGAGATTAACATAGCCGAGGAGTTTGGCTTGATTGGCATCATGGGTGCCAGCGGATCGGGTAAAACCACATTGCTGAACATTCTCTCAGGAATTGAAAAACCAACTTCAGGAAAAGTCCTGATTAACGGTGTGAATATTCACGAAAGCCCTATGGAATCGAAAGGCATGATAGGTTACATAGCACAGGACGATTTCCTTTTCGAGGATCTTACTGTATACCAAAACCTGTATTACAATGCCAGACTTTGTTTTAAGGACCTAAACGATGAGGAAATAATCTCAAGGGTGGATACTACCCTTATGAACTTGGGACTTTTCGAGATTCGGCATATTAAGGTCGGCAGTCCCCTGAATAAAAAAATCAGTGGGGGACAAAGGAAACGATTGAATATTGCCCTTGAACTGATTCGAGAGCCCTCGGTTCTATTTGTCGACGAGCCCACCTCCGGACTCTCGTCCAAAGACTCTGAAAACGTAATGGACTTGCTCAAGGAACTCTCCCTGAATATGAAACTCATTTTCGTGGTGATTCATCAGCCTTCCTCAGATATCTACAAGATGTTCGACAGGCTTTTTATGCTCGACACGGGCGGGTATCCGATTTACTATGGCAATCCGATTCAGTCGATAATGTATTTCAAACATGTGACCAATCAACTTAATGCCGATGTTGGGGAATGCAGCTGCTGCGGGAATGTGAATCCCGAAATGCTCTTTAATATTATCGAAGCCAAGGAAGTGGACGACTTTGGAAAGTTCACGCATAACCGTATCAAAAGGCCTAATGAATGGAACGAACTATTTCTTGCCAATTCTGAAAGGCGCACGGTTGAAGAGGTGCGCGACACCCAGGAGAAAACTCTCAAAATCCCATCCTGGCTGATGCAGCTGATAATTTTTATTAAGCGCGACATCTTATCAAAAGTAAGCAACCTTCAATACCTGCTTATTAACCTGCTGGAAGCCCCACTTCTTGCTGTTATCCTAACCGTAATCATTAAATACACTTCCGATGCCAGTGGGAATTATATTTTCAAGGATAACGACAATATCCCCCCCTATATCTTCATGAGCATCGTTATTGCGCTGTTTATTGGGCTATCGGTAAGTGCGGAGGAGATATTCAGGGACAGAAAAATACTCAAGAGGGAATCATTTCTCAATTTGAGCCGTTCAAGTTACTTGTTTTCGAAAATAGGTATTCTGTTCCTGCTGTCGGCTTTTCAGACCCTTACATTTGTTCTGGTGGGAAACTCCATTTTAGAGTTGAAGGGTATGTTTTTCGAGTTCTGGATTGTACTCTTCGCAGTTTCATGCTTTGCAAATATTCTGGGACTTAATATCTCCTCAGCATTCAACTCCGCAGTCACCATATATATATTGATACCCCTTCTCGTAATCCCGCAAATGGTGCTTGGCGGGGCTATGTTTAGCTTTGATAAACTAAACAGTCTTATCGGCGCAGGACAACGCAACGCCCCGGCCATTGCCGATGTTATGGTTTCCCGATGGGCTTATGAGGCAATTGCTGTTAGCCAGTTTAAGGATAATCCCTACCAGAGACATTTCTATGAACTTGAAAAAATGGAAAGCAAGTCAAATTATAAGCAGGTATATTTTATTCCTGAATTGGAGAAAATTTTAATGGAATCGATAGACCTGGTCGATAAAGGTACCCCCGAGTCGGAATTGGCACTAACCGAAAACCTTGCTATACTGCGCGCTGAAATCCTTAATGAATCATCTCAGTTTAAAGATATTGAATTTGGAAGAATCAGCCTCCTCTCAAAAGAGCGGTTCTCAGTCGAATCCACTGAGCCTGTCTACGCTTTTCTGGAAGATCTGAAATCGAAATACGTGTTGCTTTATACAATAATAAACAAAAAGAAGAACGAGCTCATTAAAAGCATGGAAAACGAGATGGGCAAGGAGAAATATATTGAACTGTACCGAAGCAATTATAACGATTTCCTGGCCAATATCATGAAGAAATCTACCAACAAGAATAAGATCTTAAGAGGAGATGCTGAATTGGTTCAGATTATTGATCCAGTGTTCCTGGAGCCTGAAAAGCCATCCTTTGCTTCGTTCAGAACCCATTTTTATGCACCTTTCAAATATGTGTTTGATTACAGAATGGATACCCTCCTTTTTAACCTGGGTGTAATTTGGCTCTTTTCAATAGGATTTTACATAACACTCTATTACGATGTTCTTGGGAGACTTTTAAAGTGGCTGAGCAAATAGTTTTTTTTACGGTTTGGAAAAATAATATGCACTATGGATACTTTATGCAAAGTAGTTTTAGTTGACGATCATAATCTTTTTCGCGATGGACTCAAATATGTTTTGGGACAGGCCGATAATATCCAGGTGATTGCAGAAGCATCTGACGGTATTGAGTTTCTCAATTTGCTCAAAAACAATTCCCCTGACATTGTGCTTATGGATATTTCCATGCCCAGAATGAATGGCATTGAAGCAACGGCTAAAGCTGTCACGCTGTATCCTGATTTGAAAATCATCGCCCTTTCTATGTTTGGTGAGGAAAACTATTATTTCAATATGCTGCAGGCCGGTGCAAAAGGCTTTGTGCTGAAAGATTCCGGCTTTGAAGAATTGCTCAAGGCAATAAACAAGGTGTTGGATGGAGATAACTATTTTTCAAACAGTATATTAACCAGCTTGATTAAGTCTCAGGTTGGAACCGGCAAATCGAAAAATGTGAGTGATGACGACATAAAACTCTCAAAGAGGGAAATCGAGGTACTGGCATTGATATGTGAGGGCTTGTCGAACAAGGAAATCGCCGAGAAATTGTCAATAAGTCAAAGAACAATTGAAGGGAACAGATCCAGTTTGCTTACAAAAACAGGATCCAAGGACTCTGTCAATCTTGCATTATTCGCCTTGAAAAACAAACTCCTCGATTAAGTCCCATCCTCCCCTTAAAAACATTTAAGCTCTTTGCCAAACTTTTTCCTTTGAAAGAGAAGTTGATTTCTAACAAGTTAACTACCTCTTCTTTTCCCGGATTCTCCCCAGGCCGTTTTCCCCGCGAAAAAAAACGCTCTCCAATCCCGTAATAATACCTAATAAAAACAAGTGTTTGTCAACCTATATTAGGTAGGTATACTATTTCAATATAGCATCGTATGTAGTATTTTTAAATATGCAAATTCTATAAGACTATGTACAAAATACTAATAATCGACGACAGCAGTGCAATAACCGAAAGGCTTCAATTATGCCTCCAGCAGGAAGGGTATGATGTGAGCACTGCTGAAAATGGTTACAGAGGATTGGAACTTATCCGCGAATCACCTCCTGATCTTGTGATTACAGACATTCTGATGCCTGTAATGGATGGTATTGAGGTTGTTTTATACTTGAAGAAAAATTTCCCGAAAGTCAAAGTGATAGCAATGACTTCGGGCGGGTTTTTCAAGGCCACGGAATATCTGAATGTAATAAAGCAGTTTGGAGTGGATTATACTCTGGTGAAGCCTTTTAGAGATAATTACCTTAAAAATATTGTCCTGGGACTTACCAGTAAAGTTGCAGTATGAAAAACCCTGATCAGAGATGGGCGTTAAATAATTGAAGCAGTTTCCAGATTACCGGGTGAAACTGCAGGTGTAGCAAAAGATGAATCGGGTGAACAAATTTTAATAATTCGTTATGCTAAATACTGTATTATTGTTAAAAAAAAGGTTAAGCAGCAGAAAGATGAGGTTTTCTCTACCTTTTGACTTCAATATGCTCTTTGATCACTGCCCGTATATAGTGGAAATATACGATGTTGATGGACTGTGCGTGTATAATAACCAAAAAGAGAATTATCCTTTTTACGACAGTAATTACAATATTTTGCAAGATAATAGGCTCGATGGCTCTGAATTCAAAGAATTCCTTCTTAAGGCATTCAGGGGAGAATCTGTAATTGTTCCAAGCAAGGATAATTACAAAGATCTTTTCCCATGGTATCAGCCCAACACATTTTATGAGATTTCACTTTATCCAATTTTGAATGCCGAAAAAAAAACCTCGTTTATTGCAATAAACCATAGAGAGAAAATACAAACAAACCAAGAAGTTAAATTCCAGGAAGAACAGATGAGGAATCTGGAAAAGAGAATAGCTTATTCTTTCCTCAGCAATATTTCTCACGAACTTAGAACGCCCTTGAATTGGATTCTAGGATTCTCCGAGCTTATAAGCAACGAAAAACGAATTGAGAAAATCAGAGAGTTCAATAAAACAATTAGCAAGGGGGGAACCATGCTGCTTAGCTTGGTTGAAAAGCTTATTGAAATGTCTTGCATCGCGAAAAACAACATTGAAATGCGGCTCACAACCTTCGAGATAAACCAGCTGCTTTTCGAAATATACAAACTGATGCAGAATGAGGTTACCGAATTGGGAAAAGACATTACCATTCGCATTAGCAGTGAGCTAACTGAAGATAATGAGTCTATCACATCCGACAGAATCAAGCTCAAACAAGTACTTTTAAACCTGGTTCACAACTCCATTAAGTTTACTAAGGAAGGTTACATTGAAATAGGTGCAATAATGACTCAGGAGAACGAGTTCCTGTTTTATGTTAGGGATACGGGAATCGGCATAGAAAAGGCTAAACAAAAATACATCTTCGAATTGTTTAAGAAAGCTGAGGAAGAAAATTTCCATGAGCAGTATGGCCTTGGTTTAGGCCTTTCTATATCAAACAATTATGTTCGTAATCTGGGTGGTCTTATCTGGCTCGAATCACAGACAGGTATTGGGACAACCTTTAGGTTTACCATAAAAGACATGAAAACTGAACAAAAAGCCCAGATTCAATTCGAAATCCACGGGTAGTCTTTTTCTTTTTGCAATTGGACATTAGCTTTTTTTAACACAGCAGAATTCAATAATTCATCATTTTTTATTTACTTTGACAAAAAAAGTGAAACGACTATAGTTCATTGAACAAATGTTAAAGTATTTATTTTTGGCGGCATTTTGCTATTTCTGCTTTGTTGCCGATATTGATGCACAGGAAGGGCAGGTTAGGGCATCCGCACCCACTTCTGTTGCGGTGGGGCAGTCTTTCAATTATACAGTTTCAGGTGATTTCAGCGGCGACGTAGAGCTGCCTCCGCTTAAGGGAATTAAGCTGGTAGGAGGCCCTTCCACTTTTGTCAGCCAACAATCCACCATGGTCAACGGACGCATTGAAAGCACCAAAACCGTTACTTATACCTATACCTTCCTTGCACAAGAGGAAGGCGATATCATTATTCCTCCTGCTATAGTTACCAGCGGCAGGAAACAGACGAAGACCAATGAACTTATAATTAAAGTCCTTAAGTCATCGCAGGATATACAGGATGCTCAAAGCGGTTCAGTTGCAAATGTAGGGGAATCCACAGAGACTGTATTCATTCGTCAAATACCTTCCAAAACAAATCTTTACCAGGGAGAACAGTTGGTGCTGTCTACCAAGATATACACACAGGAAGCCCTAAACATCTCCAATTTCAAAGCTCCCGGATTTGACGGGTTCTGGCGCCAGGACCTTGAGGCAGACAATAATGCCCAACAGGAAACCATCAATGGAAAAACTTTTCTTAGCCAGGTTTTCAAGCGGGATCTACTTACGGCTCAAAAATCCGGCATACTAACCATCGAAGCCGGAAATATTGAATGTATGATCAGGAAAAAAGTTTCCAGAAGCCGACAAGGTGGCTATAATGACCCGTTTTTTGATGATCCTTTTTTCGACAGGTATGAGAATGTTGCCCAGGGCTTTAAGTCAAATGCTATCAATATTTCCGTTAAACCCTTGCCTTCCGGCGCTCCCGATGGCTTTAACGGTGCCGTTGGCTCCTTTAGCCTGAAAGTCAGCATCGACAAAGACAAGCTGAAGGTAAATGATGCTATTACCCTTAAAGTCCAGGTATCGGGAAATGGTAACCTCGACCTCCTTAAACCTCTGAAAATCGACTTCCCGCCCGACCTTGAAGTATTTGACCCAAAAACTCTTCAAAATCTTAAGCACGGCTCGGAAGGTACCAGCGGGAGTCTAAGCTATGAGTACATACTGATTCCAAGACATGCTGGCAGTTTTCGGATCTCTCCAGTAGTGTTTTCATGGTTCGATCCCAAACAGGAAAAATACAAAACAGAAAAATCCTCTGAGTTTAACTTCAGTGTCGAGAAGTCGGAGAGCAGCGACGAAACGTATATCTCTTCTCCGGCAGCGCAGGGAATTTCAAACCAAGGGGGCAAGGAAGTTCTGTCTTTGGCAGGGGATATCCGCTATATCCGTTTATCTCCCCCGGAACTTAAGCCCATTGGAAAATCGTTTTTCGGATCTCTGCTTTTTATTGCCTCCTACACAATTCCGTTACTTTTCCTGCTTATCCTGATTATTCTCAGAAAAGAAAGAATAAGAAGGAACGCTGATATGAACATGGTTAGAAATAGAAAAGCCAGGAAATTGGCCGAAAAAAGACTCAAGAATGCATCACTCCTTTTAAAAACCGATGAGAACGGATTTTACGACGAGATTTTAAAGGCAATCTGGGGATACCTTTCTGATAAATTAGGTGTTAATGCGTCGGAACTATCCCGCGAAAAAATTGCTCTGGAACTCGAACGGAAAAACCTTGACCCTATTATATTTCAGTCGCTCTGGGCCCTTCTTGATAAATGCGAAATGGCGCGTTATGCAAGTGGGATTGAAGGGGATAAAAACGAAATCTATGAGGAGGCTATTCGTCTGATAAGCATTTTACAGGAGAAAATCAGCTAAGCATGAAAAGTATTTTATTTATAATAGCATTTTTTGTTTTCTCGGGAGCCCAAATACAAGCCGCTCCTGATTCTACATTCTTGGCAGCCAATCTGCTCTATCAGGATGGACATTACGAAGAGTCAATCGAACTCTACGAATCAATACTCCACGGGGGATTCGAGTCGGCTACGCTATACTATAACCTGGGAAACGCATGTTTCAGGTCAAATAAACTTGGAAAGGCAAGACTATATTATGAGAAATGCCTCAAGATTAATCCTTCCGACGAGGATGTTCAGGCAAATTTGCAGTTTCTCGAGGGGCTGTTGGCCGATCGTTTTGAAGTTGTGCCGGAAATCTTTTTCAAGCAATGGTTCAGGTCTGTAATAACATCCCGCAGCGCCGACAAATGGGCGTATGTTTCTGTTTTCTTTTTCATTGCAAGCATACTATTCATAATAGTATATTTAATGCTTCGGCAAATGCTGTGGCGAAAGATTGGATTCTATGCTTCAATTCTGACGCTTGTGGTGAGTCTGTCTTCATTAACTGCAGCATGGAAACAATATCAGCATGATGTGAATCCCAACACAGCTGTGGTAACCGAGCTTTCGGTAAATGTGAAATCCGCTCCCCGCGAAACCGGTTTAGGCCTTTTTGTGCTCCACGAGGGAGCAAAAGTATGGTTGGAAGACAACACCGGCGGCTGGCAGGAAATTCGCCTGAGCGACGGGAGAAAAGGATGGTTGCCCGAACAAAGCATCAGTCCTGTATAGGGTTTATTAAACCGATATGAGAGGCCCAATTGAATCAGGCGGAAACGAATTTCCTGAAAAGACAATTTTGGGTTTTAACAGAAATATTTTTTTTACGGGCCTAACAAGTTTCCTCACCGATACCTCCTCCAAAATGGTGTATTCGGTTATGCCCATGTTTCTGCTCTCGCTGGGAGCTTCAAAAACTACATTGTCTGTTATAGAAGGATTAGCAGAGAGTACTGCCGCATTGGTTAAGACAATTTCCGGTTTCAGAAGCGATAAAACCGGAAGAAATAAACCCCTCATGTTTGCAGGCTATGCCCTTACTGCAATCGTTACTCCTTTGTATGCATGGGCCGCATCGCCCATCCAGGTTTTATACCTTAGGTTTGTTGAACGCTTTGGAAAGGGTATCCGTACCGCCCCTCGTGATGCCCTGATAGCAGGATCAGCAAAAAAAGGAAGTCTCGGCAGAAGTTTCGGGTTCCATAAGACCATGGATAATGCGGGTGCTATTGTAGGACCTTTGCTGGCCTTTCTAATTCTGCGTAACTTCCCTTCCGACTTTAAAATGATATTTTTGGTTTCTGCCATTCCCGCCTTATTGGGCCTTGTCACAATTCTTGTTTTTATAAAGGAGGCAAGAAAAACTAAGGATAGCCTATACATGAAATTCAGGTTCCGGGATTTCTCAAAGAAATACTACCTCATCCTGGGGATTGTATTCCTTTTTACCCTTGGAAATTCAACCGATGCATTGTTAATTGTTAAATCCAACGAGGTAGGAGTGAAGCTTGCCTATATTCCCTTGGTTTACCTCGTTTTCAATACTGTTTCCGTCTTCTTTTCAATTCCTATGGGAGCTTTATCCGACAGGATAGGAAGGGAGAAACTCTTGATTTTCGGCTACCTTATTTATGCGATCGTGTATTTTGGCTTTGGTTATACAACAAAAGTAAGCGTAATTGTTATTCTGTTTGCTTTGTACGGACTGTATTCATCATCAACCGACAGTATACAGAAAGCCTTGGTGTCGGAATGCCTTGATAAAAACAAGCAGGGTACGGGTCAGGGAATTTATAATGCAATTCTTGGATTAACACTTCTTCCGGCCAGTATTATTGCCGGGATTATGTACGACAGGGTCGATTCCTCACTGCCGTTTTATTTTGGGGCTTCTACCGCTTTGGTTTCGGCTGTTTTAATGCTGCTTTTTTATCGGGCCAACCATAAAAAGCCTCCGGCAATTTTAGATAAACTAAGCTAACGCTTGTATTTCTCACGCAATCTTAACTCATTCTCCTCAAGCTTTTTGTATTGTTCGCTGCTCACATAGGGCTTCAGATCAAGGCTCATTTCGTGAATTAATGAGTCAAACTCAGAGCTAACTTTATTCTTTAAAACCATTGTTTTTTCGGAGTATTTCATGATAATCGGCAAGAGGGTGTCTTTTTGGGCCTCTCCCGGTTCAATTACGCCAAGAGTTTTATAAACAAACATTTCGTGAAAGGAATGCTTATGCTTTTTTACAGCTTCCTGTTTTTTGATCTGGCCGGAAGTCAGAAACCCGAAAACAAACCCGACAAGGATTGAAATAACAATAGTTAATATGGCCCTTATTTTCATTTTGGTGGAATTTTAGAAATCATAAAACAGCTGGGAAATAAAATTTATATCGTTGGCGGAATCGCTGCCAAAAAGTGCGGAAAATCCATCCTGCCCATGAAGAACATACAGCGTAACCAACATTACAACCACTGCGGTAAGACCATACGACACCACTCTGTTAAAAAGCCTTGAAAGGTACTCTTCAAACCCTGGTGTTTGAGAAAAACGGGATAATTTTCCCATGACTGCTTCAGTGAAAAAAGGAGAGAAATCGGGTTCATTATCCGAACTGGTTCTTCTGTAAACAATAAGCTTATCATACTCATCCTTTGCTTTCGCGGGATTCCTGAACCTGGAGAAATCGACTTGTGCATGATCGTGAAGATCAATAAGCCTAAGCAACTTTTTATACTCTTTCTTTTTCATGCTCTTTGCTCTGTCTAATCGTTACACTTAATATATTCAATCCAAAACTCTTAAAGATAATTCCTTTATTTACCGCGAAACCAACCCTCTCATAACCTCCTGCGCCCTTGCCAATCGCGAAAGCACTGTTCCCAAAGGGATTTTTAACATTTTGGCCGTTTCCTTCGTGCTGTAGCCCTCAACAACCCTAAGGATGAAAACAGATCTTTGTTTTGCATCCAACTTCTCCAGCGCCTTATAAATCATCTCCATAATATCCGTGCGTTCGGCATTGGTAATTCCAATATCCTGATTGATTGGCGCCCCGGAATCTATATATAGAGTGCTTTTATTGATTCTTTTCCTTTTCTTTAATTCATTCAGACTCAGATTCATTGCAATACGAACCAGATATGTCTTCAGCGTAGCATCCCCCCTGAAATCTGAAAGGGAGTTGTACAATCTGATAAATGCCTCCTGACCCACATCCTCAGCCTCGGGACAATTCCCAAGCATGCCCTTAACAACAGCTGCAACCTGGCTTTTATAACGCTCTACCAACAATCGAAAAAGATCAGGATTACCGTTCAATATTCTCTCGATTACCTCTTTATCAGTTAATGGCATCAAACAAACTGTTATTTATCTGCAATTTAGACAACATCAGAAACTTATATATTCCAAACTTACACGAAAAAATGTTCGAATCAACAAATCGCGCATGTTTTGCAATCAAAACCAACCTGTAAAAATGAGGTTGGTTCCACGATTAGCTAAGCTGATTTGATTAGCTTCATGCAGCTTGATCATGTTTTGCTGTTTTTCAAAAATTTCCCCCCAATGAATTCTTGCTTTAAAAATCAATTGGTAAAAAAGTTTGGAGAACTTGCTATATCTCTTTTCTGCTAATAACGCACGATGAATGAATTGAAATTCTGGGGAGGATGATGTTCCACTGCAACTTCTTCAACACTGCCATAACCGGGCCCCTTTTGGCACCAAGCAACCAGTTCATTGAGCTGCTCAGGATTGCCTTCTGCTTCGATGTAAACACTCCCATCGGAAAGGTTCTTTACAAACCCGCTTAATCCTCTATATCTGGCTTCCCGCAAACAGGCTTGTCTGAACCCGACTCCTTGCACACGCCCTGTGACCCTTATTTTGTAAAGCTTTTTCTGATCCATATATTATGTAGTAATAGTGTTTTTGTACACGAAAATATTTTTAGAAGTGAAAATCTGTGGTTAAATTAGCTAAAATTTAAAAAACAGAATTGAAAGTTTCGCGAAACTTATTTGAACCATAAACATAAATGATTTGTTTAACCTTAAATTTAAACTTAAACCATGAAACCTATAATCATTGCATTTGCTCTCTTGCTTTCCGGAAGTACTTTGTTCGGTCAGAAATCATTTTACGATTTTACCGTGGAAGACATTGACGGTAAGGAGTTTTCCCTTGCTCAATTGAAAGGCAAAAAAGTTATGGTGGTAAATACTGCTTCCAAATGCGGACTTACTCCACAATACGAAGATCTTGAAAAATTATATAAAAAGTACAGCGATCAGAATTTCGTGATAATTGGCTTTCCGGCCAACGACTTTATGAGCCAGGAACCCGGTTCGGATGCTGACATAAAAGAGTTCTGTCAAAAAAACTTTGGCGTTACTTTTCCCATGATGTCAAAGATATCGGTCAAAGGCGAAGAAATGCACCCCCTTTATAAATGGCTGACAACAAAAGAATTGAATGGGGTTGAAGATTCTGAGGTTAAATGGAATTTCCAGAAATATCTTATTGATGAGAGTGGAAAACTAATTTCCGTGATTCCTCCACGAAACAAACCCGACACTCAGGAGGTTATCGATTGGTTAACAAACAAGTAAACTCCGATAAAGCTGCTCAAAATGAGGTTTGCTGCATCCTGTCCGGCCCTCATTATTCAATAAATTCAAACAAGATACTATTGCTGTTAGGGAAGTAGATCATTTAGTTTTCTTAACAGCAATTTTATGTCAATGGGTTTTGTAATGATATCGTCGCAGCCTGCTTGTTGGCAACGTACCTGTTCATCCTGGGCGGCAAAGGCGGTTTGAGCAATCACGGGTAGGTCGGGCCTCATTTTCTTGATAATTTTCGTTGCTTCGAATCCATTCATTTCCGGCATCTTGATATCCATCAGAACCAAATCAATCTTGCCAATATTTTTGCATAATTCAACCGCTTCTTTTCCTGTTTTTGCCCTGAGAATTTGGGTTTGAGTTTTTTGCAGCACGGCTTCAAGGAATCTGAAGTTGACATCCTCGTCCTCCGCAATCAGTATTACCTTGTCTTTCCAATTAACGGTTTGTGAATCATTGAATTCAGTCATGTCTGTCTTTTTTCTTTTTGGGGATTCAACCGGTATACTTATCTGAAATCTCGAACCTTTGTTGATTTCTGATTTCACCTTGATTTTACCTCCCAAAATCTCAACGATATGTTTTGAGATTGTGAGGTTTAATCCACTACCGCCATATTTTTTTGTAGAGGTTTCCTCAATTTCGTGAAACCTGTTGAAAATATGATCCTGATCTTCTTCTTCAATTCCAATACCTGTATCCTTAACATAAAATTTAAAGAATTTCCCTGATTTCTTATAACCAAATTCCACAATGCCTTTTTCCGTGAATTTGATGGCATTTGACAGTAAGTTTGACAGCATTTGTTGGAGTCTGCCCGGGTCTGTGAAAATCCGGTCATGCTGATATTCTTCCGGAACCTTCAGATCGAGTCCGATACTTGTTTTTCCTAATTGAATTCTTCGCGAATCAAACTCGTCGAATAATTCTTTCAGAAGAGGGTATAGTTCAAACTCCGATTTGTTTATGGAAACAACACCCGTTTCGAATTTCGACAACTCAATTCCATCATCAATCAGCGAAAGTAAGTTGTTCCCTTTAACACGGATAACCTTTGCAAAGTCGCTCTTTTGCTCTTTCGTCAGATCTTCCAGATTCAATAACTCGGCAAATCCCAGAATAGCATTCATGGGGGTTCTGATTTCGTGAGATAGATTGGTAAGGAAATGCGATTTCAAACGATCGGCCCTTTCTGCTTTTTCTTTTGCCCTTAGCAATTCCTTTTCAATTTTTTTAGTTTCCGTAATCTCCTGAATGATACCTTTAAACTTGCCATGTGGCTCACTGCCCGACCATTTTGCCAAGAGCCTCAGTATAGCTGTTTCGCCATTTTCCTGCTGCAGTTTTTTTATCTTAATATCCGTTTGAAAGCTGTATTCAGTTCGTGCAATGGCAATTAAGCCTCTTTCAAGATTCTCACGGTCCTCTTTTCGGGGGAGAAAGCCCAATAGGTCTTTGTAATTTATGTATTCAGGCAAGTATTCCATTCCTAACAACTTAAAGCATTCCTCGCTGCCCTTGAACACCGACCTTTCCTCGTCAATTTCCCAATATCCCAAGTGGGCCAGCGACTGAACAGAATCCAATTTGGCTTGCAATCCTGAAATTTCGGGATCGATCATCCTCTCTGAAAAAACTTGAAAAAACAAAGCGGAAAGCTTCAATGCATCAGCAATTTCCAACGATGTAACAGTAACGAGAACATCAACCGGCTTGTTTTTCCTTCCGATAAGTTTGCGTTCGAAAGTTTTTTTCCTTCTGTTTTTAAAGAGGATCAAGATTTCTGAACTCGTTTGATTGTCCTTGAGAGAAAAAATCTTCTGAACAGGAGAATCAATTATTTCACCGGGGGAAAAGGGGCTTATACCGAGCAGTTCATGGTTGCAGAATCTTATTATATTATCGGAGTCCGTCAGGATTACTGGAAATGGCAAGGAGCCTAAAAAAGACAGATAGGGCTTTCCTCGGTTTGCCAGGTGTTTTTTGAGTGAAAGACTTATTATATAGGAAGCATCCTGGATCATAGATTGATTTTTCGTAAAATTAAGAAAATCAGTTAATTATTACAAGTAATGTCTTACAAATCATAGTTGGGGTTCAGAAACAGCGTGTATGCAATTTTTCCTGCCTGCTCCGTCTGAACCGTTTTTACAGTCATGGTTTCCGATTTCCCGTTTCCGCGGTTGACTTCAATAATTGGATTTTCGAGAGTTTTGGACTTTGCTGGATCAATAAAATTAATGAGGCTTTCAGGAAAATCCGGAAGGTTATTGAAACACTCCAAGGCCGGCTTACCGGTTACATTCCCCGATTTGATTTTCCAGAGATTCTCGGCTTTTTTATTCACAAACAGCAGGATTCCAGAGTTGTCGACCGAGAGAATAATCTCATTGCTTCTGAAAATAATATCCCTGAAAAGATCAATCTCGCTTTTGAGTTCTTCTTTTTGCTTCTTCCAGGCCAGATTTTTCTCATCCATCTTCCGATTCAGATCAATACTGGCCAACCTTAGTTTTTCTTCCTGAAGCTTGAGCTTTTCGGTTTGCTTGCGGCCCTCAGTCTCCATTATTTTCTCATTGGTAATTTCATTTGCCAGGAAAACTACCTTTGCCACTTCATCATACATGTCATTAACCGAAGTGAGCGAGACTCTGAACCATTTTTCCTCTTCGTATTTATTGATGAACTTAAGCTGACCTTGATAGGGCTTCCCGGTAATTACAGACTCCCACAACTCGTTAAAGGTCTCCAGGTCCTTTGGGTCAAGAAAATCGAATACGCTCATTTGCTGCATTTCCCGCTCGGTGAATCGGAGAGTGTTGTTAAACAAATCGTTGGTTGTCAGAAGTTTTCCGTCGGGAGCAAATTCAGACTTCAAGCTGAGCCTGTTCAGGGCCGCAATCTGGCTTTCGAAATCAAGGCTTTGCTTCTTGTGCTCCGTTGTGTCTATTGCAAGGAACAATATCTTCTCAACCGACCCGTCATCGCGCCTGATGCTTGTATAGGTGGCCATTGTCCACAAGTCTTGTCCCTGTTTGGTTATATGCTTCATATACCCCTCGAAATGCTTGCCTCCTCCTCCAAGTCCAGCCCAAATTTCATTAAACCAGGATCGGTCTTTCTCATTAATAAACAGGGAGATATGCCGTCCTTCAACCTCACGGTTCCCCCCATACCCTAATTTCTTGATGAACTTGGTGTTGGCATAAAGCAAAATACCATCTTTGTCGTATTCAGCTCGAATCATGGTATGGTTTACCGAATTGGTAAAACTTATAAATTTCTCGGCCTGCCTTGCTGCCTGCTCCTGGGTGGCTTTTAGTTCCTGCATGTTTTGCCTCATTCGCTCTTCCTGCAGAGCCAATTCCTCGGCCTGAGCCTGAGTCTCCCTTAAAAGAGTCGAAGTGCGTAAATTACCTTTGATGTTGGAAAGTGTCATTGCAATGCTGTCTGCAACCTTTTCTATGAAATCGATCTGGTAATCTTCAAATTTCGTAAATGAAGCTATCTCAATTATCCCGTGTACCTCATTGTTAACTAAAAGGGGAACCAAAACCAAGATGTTTGGATTTGCTTTGCCAAGTCCGGAGGTAATAGACAAGTATTGCTCGGGGATATCAAAAAGTCGAATAGTCTTTTTCTCCATAGCGCAGGCCCCAATCAAGCCTTCGCCCCATTCTATTCGCTTCTCCGAAAACTTTTTTCTGTCGTAGGCATGGCAGGCAATCATTTGAATGTATTTTTGGCCAGAGGCTTCGTCTTCAATAAGAAAAAAGCCTCCCTGGTTTGCCTTGAGGTACTTAACAAGGTTGCTGATAAGCTTGTAGGCGAGGTCTTCCATCTTTTCCTCCTGCACACGAAGCATTTCACCAAACATTGCCAGCCCTTCCGAAGTCCAGTTTTGCTTGCGGTCATCACGCACCCGCATCTCCTCGGCTTCTTTATTCCTGATTAGTGTTTCGCGAAGCTCATTTAACGATTCGGCTAGTTCATCGGAATAAACCGTGTTCTTGTCGAAACGGGTAAGTTTTCCTTGCGTAAGGTTGCGAGAGATGTTAATTGCCTGATCGATTTTCTGTTGTTCGTTTTTTAAAACTTCTTCGTGGGCAAAATGCTTATGCCAAATGAGTTTGTATAAGAAATGGAAAACAAAACCGACAACTGCTGGAAGGAAATCAATGAGTATAACAGCCGGGGTATTCTTGTGAAGATCGAAAAACGACTGAAAGGTAAAGGCTGTTCCTTGTATGTCAAAAATCAGCAAGTAAAAGACTAAACTTAGGCATAAACCTGATAGCAAGCCTGTTAAAGTGTTAAGGATTTTCTTTTCCTGTATGTTGATCTTACTCATTACGCTAAATATAAATCAGTTAAATTTAGCGATTTTTATAAAAAAACGCATGGTTTTTCAATTTACAGGATAAAATATCCACGTAGGTACAATAATTGACATAAAAGCAGTAAATAATGATGACCGAGGGAACTACAATTTTATGTGATTTGTTTTTGGAGAAGATCCAAAACGGTATTGAGCAGAATGGGTATGTCAATGGGTTTTTTGATATATTCCGCTGCGCCCATTGAGAGAGCTTTGTTGATATACAAATCATCAACCAAAGCAGACACGATAACCACAGGAATATCTTTTGTCTCTTCGCTCGCTTTTAAATGGGTCAGGAAATCAAACCCGCTGATTTCCGGCATATTCAGGTCAAGGAGAATTATTGCCGGGATTTCTTTTTTTATTATTGAAAACGCTTCAATCGCACTTAGAGCAGTTAGTATCGTGTAACCCTTTGTACTGAAAACCGCCTCGAGGAGCACTACATTCGTAGTGGAGTCGTCAATAACAAGGATTTTCTTTTTAACGGCGAACATTTCTTTTCTTTTTTGGGTTTTTTTTGAAAAAATATACGGGCAAATATAATAAGAATTATATTTCCAACTGGATTTTTAATTTAGTTATCGTTCTATTTTAAGATGCTTTGAGCCATTTTTATAAGTTGCAAAAGAGATTCTTCGAGATTCAATTTTCATTCTACCTTTTATCGTGGAGCACAGGACATGAAAGATTATGAGAAATTGATGAGGTTTTATGCGATTTTCATAAAAACACTCATCTCGCTCGCTTGAACAAAGCTTTTTTACTATATTTGAATTCAAAATCATGTGTATAATAAATGAAAAATCTGCAAATCCTCATAGTTGACGATATTTTTACAAATCGCCTGTTGTTATCCGAATTGATTAAATCGCTTGGACATTCTTCGGTTCAAGCCGAAAATGGGGAGGAAGCTATTGCTTGTCTGAAAAAAGACGACTTTGACCTGATTCTGATGGATATTGAAATGCCGGTTATGAATGGACTGGAAACAACCGAAATGATCCGCAAGACTTTCCCTGCACCTAAAAACGTTGTAACTATTGTGGCCCTTACTGCGCATAACCCAAGTCTTTTTTTTGAGGATTTCAGTGATGCAGGTTTCGATGAGCTGCTTACAAAGCCATACTCCCTCGATAAAATTGTGGACGTTATTAATAATTTGGTATAATCTCGTAACCCGATGTTTTCAGCTGAATTTACCCAAAGCGACACATTCGCATTTGTGGTTTTGCCTGTTTTGATTTTCCTGGCAAGAATCTCCGACGTAACTCTTGGAACTCTTCGTATTATATTTGTTTCGCGGGGAAACAAAACCGTTGCCCCAATACTTGGATTTTTTGAGGTGCTGATTTGGGTAATTGCCATCAGCAACATCATACAACATCTCGATAATGTGTATACCTATCTGGCATGGGCAGCAGGCTTTGCAACCGGCAATTTTATCGGGATGAGGATTGAAGAGCGACTGGCTATTGGTGTTAACATGGTCCGTATAATTACAAAAAAGGAAGCTACCGAGCTTATCGGTGAACTCTACCGAAACGGTTACGGAGCTACAGTAATTGATGCAAGGGGAAAAGACGGGGAAGTTCATGTGATTTATACCCTGGTACAGCGAAAGGAAATCCAAAAACTTGTGGACCTTATAAAAACCTATAATCCCAACGCCTTCTATTTCGTCGAAGACATTAAGTCTGTAAGTCACGATAAAATCTCCTATGGACCCTCGGCTGTTTCCTCACGTCGCAATATCTTTGGCGGCTGGAGAAAAGGAAAATAACTATCCTCTTACAAAATTCGGCATGTCTTTGGGCAGGATTATGCTCATTTCAATTAATCCATCGAAATTGCCGTGATCATAAACCGGCTTCTGGACAATAAGTTTCCTGACACCGTTTTTCTCAATCGTATAGGTGTTTTCCCTCTGATTTTCGAGCATTTCCTTCAGAATCCGACCCGCTGGCTCGGGGTGGCAATCCATAAGGTTGGTGCCAATAAGCTTTTTACCGCCTTCTTTGGCAAAGGTCTCAGTCGATTTGCGATTCATATAAACAATAATTCCATCTTTGTCGCAAATTGTTATGGCAGCATCAAGACTATGTAACCATTCCTTTTTCATTATTCTCAGGTGTAAATTAGTGCAACGATTTTTTCAAGAAACAAGGCGTCAATCTCATCAAAATTTTCGGGCTCTTTGCTGTCGATATCCAACACACCAACAATGCTTCCCTTCAGATTTATTATCGGGACAGCAATCTCCGACTTCGAACGGGAATCGCAAGCAATGTGTCCGGGGAACTTTTCAACATCAGGTACAACAATTGTTTTTGCGGAATTTATGGCCGACCAGCATACACCTTTGTTTTTCTCCAAAACCTGGCATGCAACCGGCCCTTGATAGGGACCTACCCTCAATTCCCCCTCCTGCAGGCGATAAACCCCTGTCCAAAAGAAATGATCCATTTTATGGTGAAGAACGGCATTTATCGTAGCTATTCTACAGACAGGATCATTTGTTTTAAGTGTAAGTTCATGCAATTGCGCTAAAACCCTGAGGTATCGGCCTTGTTTTCTTCCTGTTTCCATTTTTTAATGTTTCAAAAATACATTGGCTTCAGAACTCATTTGAATCACATTCCAACCCTCCAAATTGACATATTGAGTCGGACTAAAACCCTGTTTGAAAAGCATCGCTTTGGCGTTCTTTGTTATAATTATTTCCAAGGCTAATGTTTCGCGAACCATCAGGAATTTTCTATTCAGATGTGAAGTATTTGATTCTAGAGTGCAATATTAATATTTCCGAATGGATTGCTGTTTTAATAAATGTATTTCTTTGATACATTTGTGACATTAAAATTCAAATAGAACAACAAATACAATTCCATGGCAAAAAGAGGCTTTGCAAGTGATAACAATGCAGGTGTGCATCCTGCAATTCTAAAGGCGCTTACAGAAATAAATGAAGGACACACCATCGCGTACGGTGACGATAAGTACACATCTCTCGCTATTGGGAAACTGAAGGAATTATTGGGCTCCAACTGCTCTGTATTCTTTGTTTTCAACGGTACTGCAGCAAATGTGCTTGGAATTGGGGCGCTTACCCAATCATTCAATTCAGTAATCTGCGCAGAAACAGCACACATAAATGTAGATGAGTGCGGAGCTCCCGAGAAATTTACCGGCTGCAAGCTCCTAAGCCTCCCTACAAGCAATGGGAAGCTTACCATTGAGGGGATTAAAAAACATATGCATGGCTTTGGTTTTGAGCATCATTCGCAACCAAAAGTTATCTCAATCTCCCAAACAACCGAAATGGGAACAGTATATACACCTTCTGAAGTCAGGGAAATTGCCGACTATGCCCATGGTTTTGGAATGAAACTACATATGGACGGAGCCCGGATCAGCAATGCCGCAGCTTCCTTGAATCTGGAATTTCGCGAATTCACAGCTGAGGCAGGCGTCGATGTGCTTTCTTTCGGGGGAACTAAAAACGGAATGATGTACGGAGAAGCGGTTGTGTTTTTTGATACTGAAATGGCTGAAGTTTTCAAATACAGCCGTAAACAGGGTATGCAGCTGGCATCAAAGATGAGATTTATATCAGCTCAATTCAACGCCTTTCTCGAAAATGAGCTGTGGAAATCAAATGCCCTTCATGCCAACCATATGGCTAAGTTGCTCTACGAGAAAGTCAAAAATATTAATGAAATAAAAGTTACCCAGGATGTTCAGGCAAATGGGGTTTTTGTAATTCTACCCGAAAGAATTGTTGAAGAACTTCAGAAAGAATATTTCTTTTATCCCTGGGATGAATCCCGCTCCGAATACCGTTGGATGACTTCCTTCGACACAACTGAGGAAGACATTAACGGATTTGTAGGCAGACTGCAGGAATTATTAAACCGATAGGGGTAACTTTTATAGTAGCAATGAGCTATCCCCATAGCTTAAAAACCTGTATTTGTTTTCCAGAGCGTAATTGTAAATCTTCTTCCAGTCTTCACCAACAAATGCAGAAATCAGGAGCAGCAAAGTACTTGCCGGCTGATGGAAATTTGTGATCATACCGTCTGTCATCCTGAAAGTGTATCCTGGAGCAATCATAATTCGCGTCGACATTTTCAAGTGATCAGTATGCTGTTTGTCCATGGTTGAAAGAATGCTCTCCAGAGCTTCTTTTCTGCTCATTTCGGGATTTGTTTCATAGGCATCCCACTGGTCAAGGAACAAACTTCTTACATCTTCAGACCCGCTTCTTAACTTCGATGCTATATGATACAGACTCTCCAGGGTTCGTACAGAAGTTGTTCCTACCGCTATAAACTGCTTATTCGAATTATATAGGCTTTCAATACTTTTCCTGCTAAGGTAAATATGCTCGGTATGCATGCTGTGCTCTCTTGCATTTTCGGCTTTTACGGGAATAAAAGTTCCCGCTCCCACATGAAGGGTCAGCCGGGTCTGCCTAACACCAATGGCTCCAAGCCTGCTTAGAACTTCATCGGTAAAATGCAGTCCTGCTGTCGGCGCCGCCACAGATCCCTCGTTAGTGGAGTAAACTGTTTGGTACCGAATACTGTCGGATGATTCCGCCTCACGGTTCAGATAGGGCGGAATGGGAGTGCTTCCTGCATGTGCGATAATTTCCGACAAGCTGAATGAGGGATCTCTCCAAAATAACCTTATTAGAAAATAATTTCCCTCTGACCCGATTTTCTCGGCGTTCAGAAGTGTGGAATCCTTAGCCCTTGCGATCTCCTTGCTTAATATACCGCTTTTCCATTTTTTTGCATTTCCAACCAGACACTTCCACACGCATTCACTGCTCGAACCAAACGAAAGACTATATTCAGAAGGCATCCAGGGCTCCAATAAAAAAACCTCTATTGCCGCCCCGGTTGACTTGAAGAACGACAGCCTTGCCTGAATAACCCGGGTATCGTTAAAAATGAGGTGGTGCTCATCGCTTAGGATCTTCGGCAATTCGCTAAACACCCTCGTCTCAATCGCTCCTTTCTTATAGCAAAGTAATTTGGATGTGTCGCGAAATTCGAGAGGGTACTTCGCAATACTGTCTTCAGGGAGGTTGTAATTGAAATCCTGAATGCTAATATTTTCGGGTATTCCTTTCATTTCAGGATTCATTTATACAGATGGTTGTTGCTTGTTGTTCAATTTTTTCGGGTACTTGCGGGCAAAGTTGCAGCTTTATGTCAAAACACTGAATGCTTTTTCAGCAAAGGCAGTGCAAAAATACTAAATTTGCATAAAATATAGCAAGATGAACTTAAAGACAGGCGACCGGGTGAAGTTTTTGAATGATATCGGGGGAGGGGTACTAACTGCTTTTCTGGATAAGAACAAAGCGATGGTGAGGACTACAGATGGATTTGAAATCCCTGTAATGCTCAATGAACTTATTGCGGATTCATCCAATACTGAGATTGATGAAAGTAAGGAAGAGTATGCGAAACCCGCTAAACCATCCGAAAATAAGACTCCCACTAAAAAAACTCACGAACCGGGAGTGGCAAAAATATTGAACACCGATGAGGAGATTTGCCTTGCAATCCTCCCAAAATCGCAAAGCTCTGATCTTTTCGCCTACATGATCAATAATTCGTCCTATCACATTCATTATGTGATTTCTACCCGTACCGATGAGGAAACACTCCTATTCGATCAGGGGAGCATGGATTCGAGGACCCAAATGAAAATTCGGAAATTCCTACCCGACAATATCAACAACATCACTCGCTTTGACATCCAGATTTTGTTCTATCAGGATGATTTCTATCTTCAGAGGGAACCTTTGTCACAGGCTCTCTTTATGAATCCTGCCGATGTTTATTCAGGAAAAGCACTTGTCGACAACGACTATTTCGACCGCAAAGCTTTGGTATTTAGCGTTGTGAATTTCAAGAAGAAAATAGGCTTTTCTTCTGTCGGTGGAGTTGAAGTGTCTGCTCTTCTCAAGGAAAAACAAGGAAATGAGAAGATTGTACCTGTAACACGGGATGAGAAAAAGTCGAAAAACGAGCCGGAGGAAATCGATCTGCATATCGAAGCCATCACCGAAAATTACTCTGGATTGAGCAACTCTGAAATAATCGATTTGCAGATGGCACGGTTTAAGGTCTCACTCGACACTGCCGTGATACATAAGACAAAGCGAATTGTTTTTATCCATGGAGTAGGGAACGGGAAGCTCAAGTTTACCCTTCGCAAAGCCCTCGATAATCAGTATCCCGATCTGCAATATCAGGACGCCAGCTTTAAGGAGTATGGTTATGGCGCTACCATGGTTATCATACCGTAAGATTTAGTATCTTTGCAGCCACAGCAGGTCGTTCTATCGCTCCTCGTTTTGCGGGGGGAGGAAAGTCCGGGCAACGCAGAGCACCGTACTGCCGAAAGCGCAGATATCCGTGAGGGTATAGTACTGGAACAGAAAATAAAAAGTTCGCTTGGGTGTTTATCCTCCTTCGCTTAAGCCTTGGAGGGTGATAAGGGTGAAAAGGCAGGGTAAGAGCCTACCGGTGTGGATGGCGACATCCATAGCCGTTCAGCTTGCGGGTTGCAAGACCAAATATACCGGGAAACGGGGGTTGCTCGCCCTCACCTTGCTGTCTGAAGCTTTGGCGAAGGACAGCTTTAATCCCGGAGGGTAGGTCGCTTAGATAAATGATAGAAGTGTTCTTCGGAACATACAGAACCTGGCTTACAGACCGGCTGCCATAAAAGGAAAGAGGGAGATCGAAAGAACTCCCTCTTTTTTTAATTCAATACATGTCAACAAGACAGTATGAAGTATGAAACTTGAGTGATTCTAGGAGGATAACCCTCGCGCTCTTAGCTCAAACTCCAAACTCTATCTACTCAGCTTTAGGTTTCATAAAAATCTCATCACTTATCTCAGCTCCCTTTTTGATCTCAAAATTTACAATATAGAGTTCTCCGGCCGATTGACCCATCATAAAGGTTTCCGTTTTGAAAGCCACCATGTAACCGTTGCTATCCTTGTAATCAGAATATACTTTGGTTGCCTCCACATCCATTCCCTGAACTTTGCTTTTGGAATCAACTTTCGCAATCAGGCTTGTGTTGGAATCAATGTAATAGGTCTCAGAATCACCATCTGGGGTAATTACTTTCACTTTATGCGTTTTTACTCCCTCGATGGACTCATCGCCCTCATAGCTTACTTTGTATTTCTTTTTCTTCCAGTTATATAGGCGGCCCTCAATTTCCGCCATGGATTGCATGGTCTTTTTTTCTGTGACGCCCATATCCGTAGGTTCAGGCCCGCTCATAGGGTTGATAGCCCAGCCATTTTCGCCATCAAAGGCCTGAACAAGCTGCATATCCTGAAAAGTGGCCTCAAATTTGACTTTTCCCGGACGCTTCTGGTAAATTACAAAGGGCAATTCCATTCCCATCTGATTTATTTTGCCATTGATAACAACCGCCTCTGCAGCGTTTATTGCAGGCTGCCCAACAGCGGCATAATGCTTTTTAAGAATGGATTTAAGATTCTGGGCAGTCAATGTAGCTGCAGACGACAAAAGCAATACAGATAAAACGATGATTAATCTTTTCATGTGAGTTTTGATTTAGTTGTATATTAAATAACAATAACTGTTAGCCTTAAATACTTAGGAATTGCGTGAAACATCAATCATGAAGAACAAATGCAACCATGCATTTTAATGAAGACTATTGATATATCCCGCTATATTCGCTCCCGGTGGGAGGAGCTTGCAAAATCCTGAACCCTCACCCTAATGCGGTGGGATCCACTAAACTTAACTAATCAATGGATTTATCATTTAAAGTTAAAACAACTTCACGGATTTTCGAAAGATTACTTAAAAGTTTTTCAATATTTTTTATGTGAAGCATGTTTGCTCCATCGGACTTTGCATTTGCCGGATCAGGATGGGTTTCAAGAAACAAACCGTCGACCCCGGTTACAATGCCGGCTCTGGCAATCGTCTCGATTAATTCGGGTCTGCCACCGGTAACCCCTGAGGATTGATTGGGTTGCTGGAGTGAATGGGTAATGTCGAGAACAACAGGCTTCCCGAAACCCTTCATTTCAACAATTCCCCGGTAATCTACAACGATATCCTGATACCCAAACATCGTTCCACGGTCGGTTACCATTACATTCTCGTTTCCCGAGTCGATTATTTTGTTGATTGCAAATATCATGGATGAGGGAGATACAAACTGGCCTTTCTTCACATTTACCCATTTGCCGGTTTTTGCTGCAGCAACCAGAAGGTCGGTTTGCCTGCAAAGGAATGCGGGAATCTGCAAAATATCTACGTATTCAGCAGCCATTGCAGCCTCTTCGGCGGAATGAATGTCGGTAATTACAGGAATTTTGAAGGTGTCACGAACTTCTGAAAGAATCTTCAGGGCTTTTTCATCGCCAATACCTGCAAACGAATCTATGCGCGAACGGTTTGCCTTACGATAACTGCCCTTAAAGACATAGGGGATTTTGTATTTGTCGGTGATTTTCACTATTGTTTCGGCAATCGACATAGCAATGTCGCGGCTCTCGATGGCACAGGGCCCGGCAAGCAAAAAAAAGTTTCCGCTTTCGGTGTTCCTGATTCCGGGAATTGAAGATATAATTTTCATCCGTTTGATATAAGTATTAAATTCAGTTCGTTCAATCTGACAATTCTTCATTCTGTTAATGGCAACTTTTTGAGAACTATAGGACATCTTCCCTAAAAAGGCTGATCTTCATTAGTGTAAAATCTCTAAAACCTTCCTTTCCAAAGCCGGTTCAACCTGTCTTTCATCTCTTTTTCCCTGGCATTGTCACCGGGTGTGTAAAACCTGCTATCCTTTAACGCTTCCGGGAAATAGTTCTGCTGCACAAAATGCTCTTCGTAAGAATGAGCGTATTTGTAATCCTTCCCAAATCCGAGTTCTTTCATAAGCCGGGTTGGGGCGTTTCTGAGATGCAGCGGGACCGGCAGGTTGCCCGAGTTTCTCACCTCTGCAAGTGCAGCGTCTATGGCCAAATATGCAGCATTCGACTTGGGAGAGGCAGCCAGGTATATCGTGGTTTCCGAGAGAATGATGCGCGCTTCAGGCATTCCGATCACATTAATCGACTGGAAACAGTTGTTTGCCATGAGGAGCGCATTGGGATTCGCCAGCCCAATATCTTCCGCGGCCAGTATCAACAACCTGCGGGCAATAAACTTGATATCCTCTCCGCCCTCCAACATTCTTGCGAGCCAGTAAACTGCCGCGTCGGGGTCGCTTCCCCTGATTGTCTTGATAAAAGCTGAAATGGTGTCATAATGCATTTCCCCGCTTTTGTCATAAATGGCCATGTTCTCCTGGATAATCTTCTTTACTGTTTCATTATTCACCAGGATTTGATTTTCTTTTCCGGGGATTTCACCCATACTCGCATAAACAACAAGTTCCAGCGCATTGAACAGCTTCCGTGCATCTCCCCCTGAATACTGCAGCAAGGCTTCGTTCTCTTCAATCCGAATGTCGAGTTTCTTCAGATAATTGTCGTTCCTAAGAGCCGACTCTATAAGTCCTTCCAGATCCGCACGTTCCAATCCCTCTAAAACATATACCTGACAGCGTGAGAGAAGGGGCGATATTACTTCAAATGAAGGGTTTTCGGTGGTCGCCCCAATGAGAGTGATTACCCCTTGTTCAACGGCTCCCAGCAACGAATCCTGTTGAGACTTGTTAAAACGGTGAATTTCATCAATAAAGAGAATGGGGGAGGGCTGGTCGAAAAACCGCGTCTTCTTTGCTTTGTCAATCATTTCCCTTACATCCTTCACCCCGGAGGTCACTGCGCTAAGGGTGTAAAAAGGCCGTTCCAGCAAATGCGAGATGACTTTTGCCAGAGTCGTTTTCCCCACTCCGGGAGGGCCCCAGAGAATAAAAGAGGAAACATTGCCGCTTTCAATCATCCGGCGAATGATTCCATTCTTCCCAACAAGATGCTTCTGTCCGGCATATTCATCCAGATTGTTGGGTCGCATGCGGTCGGCTAAAGGTTGATTAGGGGTCATGAAAGAGCTTGGTTTGGAAAATCCAAAATTAAACGAAATTATCTGTAAAGCGACACATACCCTCCGTCAATTTGAAATTCACAGTAAAAAACCCCGGTGCAACAACAAATCCGATTTATTTTTTCGCCAGATGCAACAAAAATGCAGTTTTGCTTGTATATACTTCGGCAGCTGATTTTAAAACGCTTTGCAAATTAATTTCAAATAGTTGTATATTCGTATCCATAAAATCCAAAACTAAATCTCATGAAAAACCTTCGAAGCTTAATTCTCGGCATTGCAATAGCACTGGGATTGCAGTCAGCCGTATATTCTCAATTAACCGATGTCAGCTTTCTAAAAGGGGGTCCCGCCGATGCACAGACCTTGTTTCAGGAATACCTCACTCCATATGCCAACATATTTGGGGCTGATCTTAACGCCGGTTGGTATAATAGCGGGAAGGTCCATAAATTGGGCGGTTTCGATTTAACAGTTACAATTAATACAGCATGGGCACCTCCATCTGCAAGAACCTTTGATGTTTCGGCTCTTGACCTTTCATCACAAGCGCTTCCCGCAGGAACACTCAGTCCTACCATTGCCGGAAAACAAGGCGCATCACCACCAACCTTGCAGTATTATGAGAACTTTGCCGGAAATCCTGTGAAAATTGCCGAATTTGACCTTCCCAGCGGAACGGGTGTGAATATGATTCCCCTTCCTATGGCACAATTGACTATTGGTTTGCCGATCGGGACCGACGTTTCGGTTCGTTATCTGCCCAGCCTCCCACTAGGCAAGGCCGGTAATATTGGACTTTGGGGTGTTGGCGGTCGACACAGCATTCTGCAGCATATACCCGCCCTTAAAAAACTTCCTGTACTCGATATTACAGCTCAGGGGGGATACACAAAACTAACAACTTTTGCGAATATCAACTATGCCCCAACAGAGCTTGTTCCTGCCGATCATGTGCT
>JAIFNN010000037.1 GCA_020047715.1 Bacteroidota bacterium
CTTGATGAGCTTATAGAGAAACACGATAACCCAACGCCAAGAAAATCAATTGGTTTCAAAACCTCCGCTAAAGATAAAACATGAGATCGAATATTGGGCACTAGAATATTCAAATTCAAAAATCTCAAATTCTGCTATGAGATTAATTTCGCAATATTTTAAAACCTAACAATATGGGACTAATCAGAGAACCAAAAAATGTTGATTTTACCGTACAGTCGAAACCCTGGACCGAAGAAGAACTTCATGACTTCAGAATACTTATGAATGAACTAAAGTTGAAAAACACGAAAAGAAAAATTCGTTCGGTTCCTACAAAAAAAGAAGTATAAACTTAATGAAGTATTTCTCTTGAAATCTTGCCAGGTTTCTTGCTAGGTTTTTATCATAACAGGTATAAATCAATGTAATTATCAAGACTTTTCCATTACACAATAGTGTTGATAATCAACATGTTCAGTCAAATCTATTTTATTTTTGAATGATTCTGGATCAGAAGAGTTCAGGTTCGAGACCTTCCTCGCTCGTTGCAGCGATGCGAAGGAGAGACAGGACGGCCATATAATCAAACACTTACGATTTATTTCGCGAGTGTTTTTTTGTTGTTGCAAGGTTGTTGCAAGGTTTTGGGGGAGTTATAGCCTCACTGCAAGCAATTCCTCTCCAAGCTTGTGGATTGATCTCTGGATTTTCTCACTTTGTTTCTCCGATGCGTAGGTAACACGACTTTTATACTGCCGCATCAAAGATGGATTTATTTTAGCTTTGACAGCAAGTTTTGAGATATTTATCCAATCGAAATAATCAAAAAAAGAAGCCAGGTCATACTTGTATTCAAAGACTGGATTATCAATTTCCATTGGTACCGGTTTACCAGTTTCCAAATACATATTTTTGTAATCTTCAATAGCTACCAGTAAATTTTCTTTAGCCTCTGCAACGGTTTTACCTTGTGCATTCAAACTATGATTCTCCATATCAGGAACATAAATACTGTATGTCCCATCATCCCATAATTCAACAATTGCTTTATGTTTCATAATATTATCCTGTTAATTGCCTTTCATAAATGTTTAGGTCATTTAAGTCCTGCATCTTTCAACATACTATTAAGAGTACCGCTTTTAAGTTCCTGTCCTTTATGTCTTGAAACTCTGAAATACTTATTTGTAACAGGGCTAAACCAAACATCATGTTCTTTACCATGACTTACAAAATAGCATCCTATTTTAACAGCCTTCTTAAGAAACTCTGATGTCTTCATAAAGAAACTTTACATAGTTCAAATATAGCATTTTTGTTATATTTTAGCAATTCTTCAAGGTAATTATTAAAATACATGATAAAAACCATCTGAAGAAATCATTTTCAGTTGTTCGATAATTTCGTACAACTGAGTAAAACCTTCTGAATTAAGTTTTCTTTTAAGGTCACTCCAATATCTTCTGGGGTTGTTGCTTTCTGTAAGAATTTTTATTATGTGGGGACCTGCCTGAAAAACCCATAGCCCCTGACCAGTTTCAGCCGGAGTAAATTGCCCCCTAGCCGGAGTTATGACTCAGTTATTAAATTATTTACATCAGATATAGTTTAACCCCGACCAAATGTGGTCAAGGCTCCCGGCTTTTGAACTAATATTTCCAATCTCACGACAACAGCTGGAAAATCTATTCATATTAATACTTTTTGTATCTTTGGTTTGAGAAAACAGAAGTTAATGAAGCAAAGAATTTACATCGACACATCAGTAATTGGCGGGTGTTTTGATATGGAATTTGAAGAATGGTCAAATCGATTATTTGATGATTTCAAATCAGGTAAAAGGATTGCTGTTATTTCCGATGTTACTCTTGATGAATTATCTGATGCACCAAAAAGAGTACAGGATAATTTTAAAACTATTCCTGATCATTTTATGGAAATACTAGTATCTGATAGTGATTCCAGAAACCTTGCTGATTTATATCTAAAGGAAGGAGCTGTGTCAGGAAAGTTCTACGAAGATGCTCTTCATATTGCCATTTCAACAATAAACCAGGTTAATGTACTGGCAAGCTGGAATTTTAAACATATTGTAAATCTTGACAGGATCAGGCTTTATAATGCAGTAAATCTGAAAAACGGGTTTTCAATGCTGGAAATCAGAACACCCCGGGAAATACTTAAATTTGAAGAAGATGAAGACTAAAAAAGATTTTGATGCAGTTAAAATGATGAGAGATATTCGGGATAAACATCATAAAGAGTATGAATTAAATCCTGAATTGCGCGAGAAAAGATTAGCTGCGATTCATAAAAAATTCGCACATAAAATTGAAAAGCCCGAGAAGTCTCGTGTAAATGAATAAATTAGAAACCATCTCTATGGCTATTCTATGAATAATGTCCCCATCTTTAAATAATGCTACATGGGACTGATCAGAGAACCAAAAAATGTAGGCTTTACCGTACAATCCAAACCCTGGACGGAAGAAGAACTTCATGACTTCAGAAAACTCATGAACGAACTAAAGTTGAAAAACGCGAAAAGAAAAATTCGTTCGATTCCTATTAATAAGGAAATATAAACTTAAGGAAGGAGTGCTATCCTATTCTTTCACTTATTTCTGTCCACAATCTGACATAGGATTCAGCAGATTTCGAATGGGGAGCATTGACTAACAATGGAATGCATTCAGCACTCATTTTTTCTATTTCGGAAGCGTACTTAATAAATGCGTGCAGAATTCTCTTATCCTTCTCAAAATTCACAGACATAACCTCCCGATGATTTTTTTTTCTTATATCAACTTAGGAAAAGAAAGGAACAATTTTACCCGGATCAAGGTCATTACTAATGAAATAATCGACAACACTATGGTAGGACCGAATTGATAAAACTGATGGAATCATAGGAACCAACAGGAAATTAACCGATTGGAACAGATGCTCTGATAAAGTAGAGAAACTTGCAGGGCAATCTATAAAAACATAATCATATGCTTCTCCAAGTTGATCTAAAATCCCCCGAAGCCTCTTTTTTGACTTTTTAACATCTTCAAGAATAATATCCATATTCCGCATAGAAAAATCAGAAGGAAGTATATCCAGATTAGAATACCCTGTTTCTCTGATTGCATCCAGCAGGTAATGTTTTCTTGCGAATAAGTTTTCTGCCCCGCCCTTAATCTTGTTGTTAATTCTAAAAATATAGGACAACGAACCCTGAGGGTCTAAATCCCAAACAAGAGTATTGCCTCCACCTTCAGATGCAATGTATGCAAAATTAACGGTAGACGTTGTTTTACCTACACCGCCTTTGAAATTATAAACAGCTATACTCTTCAATGTTTAAATATCCCAAGTAGCTAGTTTGTTAATTAAGTGAATGATCTAGTAATGTCATTACTTTTAGTAATGCTTGTTCGTAACCAGACCCTTAACCACTAAGGAATTGCCTTTCCCTTTGATTCCTTAAGAATTCCCTTCCTGTTTTTTCTTTGGGATTGATTTTTCAGGGGGGTAGCTTTGTTTTCCTTTCTGATTGTCGGTTTCGGGGAAGACAATGATTTAGTGCTTTGCAATCCAGGCTTTACCCGTTTTAAAATTTCGGGAGTACTATTAGACTTAACTTTAGCTTTAGCTTTAACGAGCATTGAGGCTTTTTCCGTCTCATCAGAAACCCTTTCCTTAGCCGCTTTTTTAATTTTTTTGGCTATGACCCTGGCTATTTTTTTTGAAGACTCATCAATGGCTTTCGAAATAGATCGACCTTTTTCTATTTTGAATTCCTGAACCATCTCATTGAGTTTTGAAGAAATCTTATCTTCTATAGCTCCTTTAATTTTTAAATCTTTCATTTCTATTTCTTTATAAAAGTTAACAATGTTAACTAATTATTAATAAATTAACAATTTTTTATTAATTTTTTTATGGATTACAGGAGTTGATTTTTGCAATGACAAGAATATAAAGGCTGAAGCTTTAAAGTAATACCTTAATGGATAATTTTTCACTCGAACTAATTCAGAATACCGCCTGGAATATCGAATTGATGAAAACTTATTATTTGTGGTGCAGCGCCGATACCAATACTAGAGTAAAATACTTTCATATTTAACGATTTCCTCTTACCCTCCTAATATCATCTTAATATGTAGTTTCTATTTTTGCAAGCTGATGCAAACCATCATGAAACCAAATAGTTCAGTTATACCTGTCAGGAAATACAATCAATTGTACGGGAAGTTAAAACTGTTGTGCCTAAATACCGAACCTGGGAAAACAGCTTTAGCATTAACTCTGGGCATTACTATTGGAATCATACCTGTTATTGGATTTACCTTTATTATCATTACCCTGGTTGGGTTTGTGTTCCGATTGAATCAGTTTATTTTGCAGACAGTGCACATTCTGGTGTCGCCTCTTCAAATCATTTTAATCCCCGTGTTTTTGAAACTAGGACAACTAATTTTTGGATCTCCTCATGAAACTATAATCCAAAATACCAGCAATTCTGTACCCGTGAATTTTTTTAATATGTTAAGTCAATTTGGACATCTCATGGCATATGGATTAATGGTATGGTTGGTATTGGCAGTGACCTTAGGATTTTTTTTATACAGATTGCTTCTGAAAAGCAGATTATTTCAAGACCGGAATTGATTTTGATTTTCATATCCTGAGTAATAGACCTATAGATGATTTGTCAACTATGCATTTTTCTCGTATTCATCAATCTTTTCCCGGATGATCTCTGCGCTATTCTTTAAGAGGGTTTTTTCCTTCACATTCAGCCTGATGGGAAGAACTCCCATATCCCCTGATCCACCAATAACATGAGGGAGTGATAAAGTCACATTTTTAACTCCTTCCACATCTTCCATAAAGGTGCTGACGGTAAGAACTGCGCGGTTATCCCTGTTGATCACATCCACAAGTTTTGCAATGGCTCCGGCAATTCCGTAATAAGTTGATCCTTTACCATTTATGATTTTATAGGCAGCGTTGCGCACTCCATCATCAATGCTGGCTTTTGTTGCGTCATTGAACCTGATCTTTCTGAATTCAACAAAATCCTCGAAAGGTACTCCCCCGATATCAATATTTGACCAGGTAAGCACTTCGGAGTCGCCGTGTTCACCAATTACATAGGCATGAACATTTTGCGAATCGACGCTCATCAGGTTTCCCAGAAGGGTTCTGAATCGGGCGGTATCCAGAGTTGTTCCGGTTCCAATAATTCGTGAGGGCGGAACACCCAAATCCTTTGCAATGCTTACCGAAATATGAGTTATAATATCCACAGGATTTGTGGCAATCAGAAAGATAGCCTCAGGAGCAACTATAACTACTTTTGAAAGAATATCCTTAAAAATGGCTGCATTTCTTTCCATGAGGATTAACCTGCTTTCCCCGGGTTTTTGACTGGCACCGGCAGCAATCACAACGATTTTCGCGTCTTTCAGATCTTTATAAAAACCTGCATAAACATTGGTTGCATGGACAAAAGGAACTGCGTGCCGAATGTCTTCTGCCTCTGCAATTGCCCTATTTTCGTTTGCATCGATTAGTACTATTTCACCTGCCGCTTTTCGCATCATTATTGCAAATGCCGATGTGGCACCAACCAATCCGCTTCCTATTATTCCTACTTTCATTGTATTTTGTTTTTCTATGTTGTTTAAGCAAGTAAATCAACGAGCATTACTTTACTCTCATTTAACCGAAACATTGATTTCATTTTTTCTACAGACAAACTGGAATGGAGGGTTGTACCCCGGAAATTTATAATTCCTGAAAGAATTGCTCCTTAGGAGCGATCAAGATCGTCAGCTGCAATCCACTTAATTTCATCAATACCATAAACGACCTGATATGATTCGGCAATAACCAAAAAAAGAGCGCAATCCGATGAGAGCATGAATGACTTCATTTCGGGGTGTTGCTTGAGATGTGCACGGTAAACTCTTTCATTGTATGCAATACTGATCTCTTCAGTATGTCCAATAATGGTCAACACGATGCTTTGCTGCTGTTCTTTCAATGAATCATCTTTGCTTTCTATGAGAACGGCCACCTTGTTGTTATTTGCAATATTCCGATATTTAAGTGTATCCCGATAGGTAGCAAAAATAAGCTGCTTGAAACCTTCTATCGGGGTAATCGCTATCAAACTGGCATGGGGCTGACCATTGCCCTCTGTTGCCAGAACAGCAAAAAAGCTGGTCTGAAGAACTTTATGTATAAATTCCTTTATAGTACTCTGTTTATTCATGGTCCTTTAATCGCGGACACAGCAAATTACCTCGTGCCCATTGTTTAAGAGAATAGGCAATAATCGCTGTGCGATATATCCGGTTGCACCAGTTAGTAGAATTCTCATTGAATTTGATTATTCAAGATTCCTATTCAAACCTGATATCATCGATCAATACCCTTGCTTTTACAAATTTGCCGGCCGCATCCTGAGGATTCCACATTGCAAAAGGAATGGTTAGATCGGTAAATGTAAGCGCTGCAAAATCGGCCATGGGAATTGAATATTCGGTAAAGCCATCAGAAAGTGGGACACCTGAATAATTCTTCAAATAAAGAATTGCATTTGTTGCGCTGATTCTGCTTTCAAGCTTTATTTCAGCGTTTACCAAGGAAGAGGGTTTATTAAGGGCAAACTTAAGATATGCATATTTGCTCAGGTCTTTTGCTGCAGCCATTTCCAAATATGCTCCACCCCATCCTCCCCCGGGAAAATCGAAAACCAGACTTTGACCGCCATCAATAGCTGTATCTGAGGCTGAGATCAGGGGGCTTCCTGGCCCATAAGATATTACCTCCAGGCTTCCAAAATCGTTAAACGAGTGTCTGATACCATTGTCTGCAATATTCGGCTCAATGATCTGCCCCACGGTTTCTTCCTCAAGAATCAATTCTGGAGAAGCAGGGGCAACAAAACCGTCTTGCGAATAAACCCTGATGTAATCGACGTACATGGTCTGGGGGAATACGGTTGTTTCGTTGGGATCACCGGGCCAATACCCCCCAACTGCTATATTTAAGATGAGGTAAGTGCTCCTGAGAAACTCTTTCATGTCATCCTCTATCCCGAACCCTCTTAGGTATTGACCGTCAAGACTGTAAATCAACGAATCAGGGGTCCAATCGAGAGTAAAAAGGTGATAAGCTTCGCTGAAATCCCCACTCCCCAATACATGAATGTTCTGGATTTCGCCGTGCTCATTATCCTTATCCGTGAAATGCAGGGTAGAATACAACTTTGAAGGTTCATGACCTAACACCTCAATAATATCTATCTCACCGCAGCCCGGCCACTTAATCAAATCCCTGTTGTCGCCCATCATCCAGAAAGCTGGCCATATTCCCCTGCCTATGGGAAGTTTGGCACGTATATCAACACGGCCAAACCGCATACTGAAAAGGTTTTCGCTGGTTAGTTTTGCAGAGGTATACCCTCCGGAATTATCAGCAAGGGCTGTAATCGCCAATACAGATGCTGTTTCATCAGCTTGTATACTTGAATTCTCGGTATTGTTGGTATAGATTTGCTTTTCATTATTGCCCCAGCCCGCCGGCAGACCGTAATCTGTGCCGTTTCCTGTTTCATAGTTCCAATTGGCCGGGTCAATTGCAGCCCCGTTGAATTCATCATTCCAGATTAACTTGTATCCCTCGTAAGAAGTAACATCGTCGGTTTTTGAAGGATCGTTATCCTTATTGCAGGAGATCATGGTTATCATAAAGCCTACAGCAATAAAAACAGGGAGGAAATTTCTCGTTTTTTTCATTTTAATGGCGATTAGTTGCCTAAATCAGCAATGTTTCTAGCAAGGTAAAAAAAACTAATGCTTCAACAACAATCCAGCAGAATTGTTTTTTTCCAAAGGACGAATGCATATTTCAATTTCTCAGGTTGTTCCAATGATGATTTCCGATACAATGAAAATGTTGCCCAAATATGAAATCCCTTCGATGAACTTGTCAATTCCGACCTCTTCTGGTCTGAGCAGGTTCCTTTCAAAGCACCACCCCAAAACTCAATCCCAGCCACGGAATAACTGCAGGGAAAAAGTCGCTGCTGCCAACATAGCAAAGGTAAACCGGGATCCTGAAAACAAAAATATCTGATTTGAATTCATATCCATAAGACACATAAGGGTAGAATTCATCGAAAGAGGCCTTAGTCTCTGGACCTGTTACGCCCCTAAGGGTAAAGCCGAACTCGGTGATCGCATGATGCTTTTTTCGACCCCAGGCATAAACTCCATACACTGGAACTGAAAAATTATAACGGTCGAATGTGTCCCCGTTCCCATAAACCAATTGTTCCTTCGAACCTATGCCAATCCCAGTGCCTATGCGAAATCTTTCGGTAAGAAATCGCTCGTATTCCAATCCAAAAAACGAAAATGATTTACCAGCAATTTCAGCAACAACAGCGTTTTTTTTATACTGTGTAAAGCCAGCAATACTCAAATGTGAAAAAAGAATCATCAAGATTAGAAACCTTACATTCTTCATACATGATTATTTGTTTAGTTTATTCCAGCCTGGTGTAATGTGCTTCCAGAAATACAATCGGAAATTTCATTCCTGCCAATGAAATGACGCAACCGACTTCGAAGTTACCTGATAATCAAAATGGTTATTACCATCACTGAGGGTAATTGATTTGTTTTCATCGCTGTTATTCTGCAAAACAACCGCATAGCTGCCATCCGGATTTTCAAAGGCTGTGTAACCGATTCCTTCAGGAACATTTCCGGACGACTTTATCCGGAAGGCTCCGGGCTTAACCACTGCCGACAAATGCCCAATGATATAATAATGCGAATTGCGTACAATAGTTTTATAATCCCCTGCATCAATATCCACGGCGCCATAGCAAGTCTGACAACCGTGCTCGCGGTTTGGGCCTCGATTTGTATCCAACATCAGGTTCCAAACAATTACAGCTTTACACCAATTGTTAACGGTTCCCAGAGCCACCTCTTCCATGTCGCTCATCAGCCTTTCCGACAAATCCTGTCCATTGTTCCATGTTCCTATGGATGTCTCGGTAAATATCAGTTCCATCCCGGGAGCCTGATCGTGAATGCTGAGCAGCTCCTTCCTGTTTCCCCCGTAATTATGGTAGGCAGCTCCGGTAATATAATTTTTGGCCTCAGCATCTTCGTAAATCTTTACCGGATAGCTAAACTGATCCTTCATGTTGTCGTAATTGTAGTTATGATCGAACACATAGATCTTCGTTTTCAATCCGGCTTTCCTGAGTTTTGGGCCTAGCACCTTCACGAAATCCCTCTGTTCATCCCATCCCATGAAAAGCGAAGCGGAATTGCCCCTGTTTAACGGTTCGTTTTGTGGAGTAATGGCCCCTACCTGAATTCCGTATTCGGCAAAGGCTTGAATCCATTTCACAAAATAGATTGCGTAATCCTCATAATAGGCGGGATTAAGGTGGCCGCTGGTCCAGGAGTTATGCGGCTGCATATCAGAAAGATTGTTCACTTTCATCCATTGGGGAATGGTCCAGGGGGAACCAAGGATTTTTACCGTGGGATTTATCTTTAAAATCTCTTTCAAAACGGGAATCACATATTTCAGTTCTTCTTCCTGAAGGGCGAAATTCTCAATTCCCTTGGTATCGCAGCAGGTATATTCGCTAAGAGAAAAATCGGAACACCCGATGGATATGCGGATATAGCTGTATCCCATTCCTGTTTCGTGGGAGAAGGTCTCGGTTAAAAACTTTGTCCGGTCAGGCTCCGACATCTTCAGGAGGTTATAACAGCTCGATCCGGTAATGGCTGCGCCAAACCCATCCATCTCCTGATATCGGATGGAGGGATCAAGTGTTATGGTTGCAGCATCCTGCAGGGGTTTGTTGCTGAAGTTGATGGAGGACTTTGCGAAATCCAGCGAACGGTTGGCAGTGGTAACATAAACAGTAATATCACCGGGCTTTTCCTCTGAAACGGTATCAGCATTAACCGGACTCCTTTGCGTGAAAAGGCAAGAGGACAGAAAAAATGTATTTATGGCAAATAGTAACAGCAGCTTATTATTCATAACTCAATTCTTTTTTTGTGACTAATGAGAACCTGCTAAAATAGTTTCTTCTTACCTGGCTTTTAACTGATAAAAAATCCCTCTCTCAAGCTGAACGGGGCTGACCTTGCCGTCGGCCTCCAAGGTGCCGAGGTATTTGTTAATTTCATTGACATGTATTCCCGTGATCTTTTGAATATCTTCAACGGTACACGGCCTTCTGGCGATAGTTTCAAGGATAGCGGTTTCAATATCGCTCCGATAAGCCGGATTGTTTTTGCGTTCCGGGGCTTTCGCAATAATCTCGATGGCATCAAGTCCCCAAAAATCAACAATTCCCTCCAGCTGCCCCATGCTTGCTTTTTCTATTCCGGATAGCGTTCCGGGCCGATCGAGGGTGTTCAGCTGCACCCTGTCGGGTTTGATTCTCAGGACAGCTTTTTTCAGTTCCGCCAACTCCTCTTTGGAATCGTTATACCCGGGGAGGATCAGTATCTCCAGCCAAATCTTACCTGTATACTCGTTTCTGAAATCAACCAGTCCTTGTATATAGGCTTCTATTTTTAAACCTTGTGCCGGCCGGTTAATTTTAATAAAGCCTTCTTCTGTTGCAGCATCAAGCGAAGGAAGAACGATATCGGACTTTAAAAGCGACTTCCTGACTTCTTTGTCCGACAACAAAGTCCCATTCGTTAAAACAGCTACAGGTATATCTGGTTTGATTTTCTTTATAAAGTCAAGAACATCACCTAACCTGATATTGAGGGTTGGTTCGCCAGAGCCCGAAAAAGTTATATAATCAGGATCAGGATTATGGTCAAAATAATGAATCAGCTCCTCCTGGATTTTCCCGAAGAGAATATATTCCTTCCGGTCTGTTGTCAACTTTGTGGTTTTCCCCACTTCACAATAAACACAATCAAGAGAACAAACTTTTCGGGGAACCAAATCTACTC
>JAIFNN010000218.1 GCA_020047715.1 Bacteroidota bacterium
AATGGCATCGATGCCATTGCGAAATTCAAGGAATGGGAGCCGGATCTAATCCTGATGGATATGCGAATGCCGGTGATGGATGGATACGATGCCACCCGCATTATCAAGTCGACAGAAAAGGGTCGGCAAACCCCCATTATTGCACTCACGGCAAGCACGTTTGAAGACGAACGAAAAAGAACAGAAACCCTTCAGATGCAGGGCTATGTGCGCAAACCATTCAGGGAAAACGAGTTGTTCAGCACCATTGGAAAGGTTCTTGGGATAAACTACATCTATGAGAACGAAACATCTCGGGAACAAGAAAAGGATTTCAGTTCCCATGGGAAATTAAGTGAGGATATTTCAAAACTGCCCAATGATCTGGTTTCGCAAATGCAAGAAGCAATAGCCGTGGCCGATTTGGATCTGCTGATACAGCACATTGAAAAAATTGATGACGATTTTACACCCCTCAGGAAACATCTGTTGAGCACAGCCAAAAATTACGACTATAATCATTTACAAATAATCTTAAGAAACAGGGAGAAACAGTGATGAATTACGATACTATGATAAATCAAAATATTCCGGACATCCTTATTGTAGACGATGTTGCTGCAAATTTAAAAGTATTGGGCGACATGTTAAAAGCCGATGGCTATAAAGTGCGGCCCGTTCCCAACGGCTCTCTGGCTTTACAGGTAGCGGAAAAAGAGAAGCCCGATCTGATTCTCCTCGACATAATGATGCCCGACATGGATGGTTATGAGGTATGCAGAAGGCTAAAAGAGCATAAAACCCTGAATGATATACCGGTAATCTTCATAAGTGCCTTAAACGACACAAATGATATAGTAAAAGCCTTAAAAACCGGCGGGGTAGATTACATTACCAAACCCTTTCAGTCGGAAGAAGTGTCGACACGGATTGCAACACATCTTAAAATCCGGCAACAAAATCAGGAACTCCAAAAACATCTTGCCGATAAGGACCGTTTTATATCAATTCTGGCACATGATCTGAAAAACCCTTTCAACGCACTGCTTGGCTTGTCCGATCTATTGTTGAAGAACATTCGCGAATACGACCTCGACAGAATTGAAAGCTTCATGTCAATTATTCATAAAACTGCCGAAAGTACATATAGCTTGTTAGAAGACTTATTAATTTGGGCGCAATCGCAATCGGGCAAAATTCCTTATGAGCCTAAAAATTTCATATTTAATACGCTTTGTCTTGAGGTTCTTGGAAATTTAAAGCTAAATGCCAACAACAAAAACATTAGCATCAATCTTTTGAGTGCTGATGAATTACATATTTTTGCTGACGAAAACATGTTAAAGGCAATCTTGCGTAATCTTATTTCGAATGCAATAAAATTTACCCATAATGGAGGCAGAGTCGATGTTCTTGCCATGCAAACAGATTCGCAAACAACAATTTCAGTTATCGACAATGGGACTGGAATGAGCGTGGAAACAATAAACAAACTATTTGATATCACAAAGACCCATACAACGCCGGGTACCGAAAAAGAAACCGGAACGGGATTAGGTCTGCTGCTGTGCAAAGAACTGGTTAATAAGCACAATGGGGCAATCTGGGTGGAAAGCGAAACAGGGAAAGGAAGCAGCTTCAAATTCTCGATCCCCGCAATGCAATGATGCTGTCTTGAGCTGGCAAAACGGACAGTCAGATGATTGAACCCAGATAAACTCCATATATGAAAACACAAAATTAACAACAAAAATGAACATCGAGATTCCAACCGGCCAAAAACCATCTAGTATTCTGATTGTTGACGATGTGCCCACAAACCTCTTGGTGCTGGGTGAGATGCTGAAAAGCAATGGTTACAAAGTCAGACCCGTACCCTCTGGGGCTTTAGCCCTTCAGGTAATGGAAAATGAAAGCCCCGACCTTATCCTCCTCGACATAATGATGCCCGAAATGGATGGATTCGAGGTCTGCCGACAATTAAAGGAAAACCCATCCCTGTGCCATATCCCAATTATCTTTATCAGTGCCCTGAGCGACACCAATAATATTGTGGAAGCTCTTCAAATAGGCGGTGTGGATTACATAACCAAACCCTTCATGATTGAGGAGGTAATGGCACGGGTGGAGACGCAACTCAAACTTCACCAACAAAAACAGGAACTGCAGAAACTCAACAACGAAAAAGACCATGCGTTATCAGATCTTTTGTTCGCTAAGGAAATGGTTGAAAAACAAAAAGAGGAAATTGAAATTATCAACAAAGGAGTACTGGACAGTATAAATTACACCCGAAGAATCCAATTAGCAGTATTCCCACGGGAGGAATTCATCAACGAATTCTTTTCGGAGCACTTCGTCTTATTTAAACCCAGAAACATTGTTAGCGGCGACTTTTACTGGATAAAGCAGGTTGAGAAATACATCTTCCTTGCGGTTGCTGACTGCACAGGACATGGGGTGCCGGGAGCATTTATGAGCATGATGGGAAACGCATTCCTTAATGAGATTATCGGGAAGGACAATTCGCTTACGCCAGGCGAAATTCTCGATAAATTAAGAAATCTGATCAAAAAGACTTTGCGCCAAAGCTACAAAACCTCAAATGTGAATGACGGGATGGACATCGCCCTGATAAAATTAAACCTGCAAACCCGCGAGTTGGAATACGCCGGCGCACACCACCCGCTTATTTGCGTTCAAAAGGATCCTGTTTCCGGCTCAGAATGCCTATTGGTATTTACATCAGGGAGAAACCTTTTACAACTCATACCTTAAAACTGGCTCCCGATGATATGCTTTATCTTTTTAGCGACGGATTTGCGGATCAATTTGGAGGACCTGACAAGACCAAATATATGATCGTGCCCTTTATTAATTTTCTCTCTTCCTTGTCAGATTTGAACGTAACGGAACAAAAAGCTAAACTAACAATGGAGCTTAAAACATGGATGAAGAATTACAAACAGCTTGATGATATTTTAATTGTTGGAATTCGTATCCAGGAAAAATACGGCGATGTGGATTTATTCTAACTAAACTGCAGTGCAGCCTTGAAATGCAGAGAATCTTCCGATAAGACTATGAACGAAAGTTTTTCAAAGCACTTGAAATATTTTTTGGAACAGGCAGGCAGATTGCAGTAAATCTATTTAATAAAAATATCCAATATCAAAAACACTATGATGAGTAACTTTGCAGTAACGCAGCGCATCCCCAGTATTCTGATTGTTGACGATACGCCTGCCAATCTTGTTGTTTTAAGCGAGATCCTTAAAAAAGACGGGTATAAGGTCAGGCCTGTGCCAAACGGGGAATTAGCATTACAGGCAGCACGAAACGAGAAACCCGACCTGATTCTTCTTGATATTATGATGCCCGACATGAATGGCTTGGAAGTTTGCACGCATCTCAAAGAAGATGCCTACTTACAAGACATCCCTGTTATTTTTATCAGCGCACTGACCGAAACCAGCGAAATCATCAATGCATTGAATACCGGGGGAGTCGATTATATAACAAAACCTTTTGCTGTTGCCGAGGTTAAAGCCAGAGTTGAAAACCATCTGAAGCTGCACTGGCAAAATCAGGAACTTCAACGACTCCATGCAATGCAGAAAAATGAGACCCGAATTCTGGAAAGGCTTATTCATGCGTCCGAAGAGTTTATCCAGTTTCCCGGCGATAGCCCGGACTATGCGAAAATTGTTCGAACAGCCCTTGATATCTCAGGTGCCGACTATGCTGCCCTGAATCTGCGGAACATAAGCGGAATAGGTTCCACAACCGTTGCAACAACGGTAAAGGAAGAAAACATTGAAGAAGGATTCCCGAAAGTTATTCTTGATGTCTTTAACAAACAATACCACAAATTCTCGAAATTTGATGAGCAGAAAATAACTCGTTTCTTTCACCTAAATGAACTCTTTGACGGGGATTTGTCAAAAAACGATTTGAATTTGTTCGAAAAGGCTACAGGAATCCAGGAAGCAGTAATTGTGAAAATTGGGGCTGAGGATAAAGCCACGGGCAACTTCATTTTATTTTTCAAAAAAGGAGAAACCCTCGCGAACTCAAAATTTATTAACCTTTACGCGCATCAGCTGGGGCTTTTTTTCGACCGCAACAGTATCACAAACTCCCTGCGCATCAGCGAAGCCAAATCCTCTGCGATTCTGAATTCCTTGCCCGATATGTTGTTTATTCAAAACAAGGAAGGTGTTTACCTTGACTTCTATCTTCCTGAAAACACGGTAAAGTTTGATCCTCCAAAGGTTTTTGTCGGACAGAGGATGGAAAACGTACTACCCGAAAACGTTATCAGGGAATTTAAACCTATTATGGAAAAGGCTTTTGCGACCCGAAAGATTCAGTTTTACAACTATTCCTTGCTTATGCCAGATAAAGAGCACTTTTTCGAAGCCAGGGTTATGTCACATGAAAACGATGTAATTATTAATATTGTAAGGGATGTGACAACTCAAAAAGAAATCGAAATTGAACTTAAACTAAAAAACCAATTGCTCATCAAGGCCGACCTTGCGAAGAATTTCTACATGTCGGTACTTGCTCACGATTTGAAAAGCCCCTTTAACTCCCTGCTGGGCTTGTCAGATTTACTGAGAAAGAATATTCGGGAATATGACAGGGAAAGAATTGAGAAGATTGCCCAAAATATTAACAAGTCTGCAGAAAGCACTTATAACTTGTTGGAAGCGCTCTTAATCTGGGCGCAATCTCAATCCGGTAAAATCCGTTTCGAACCTGAGAAATTAAGCATCACAACCGTATGCAGGGATGTAATAGACAATCTGAAACCCGCCGCGGAAACTAAAAACATAACCCTAAACCTTTTGGATGACGAAGAGTTTAGCATTTTTGCCGATGCGAATATGCTCAAGACAATTTTGCGAAACCTCATTTCCAATGCAATAAAATTCACCCAGAAGGGCGGAAGGGTTGATGTTCAAGCAAAGAAAACGAATTCCGGCAACACCATTACAGTCGCCGACAACGGGATCGGCATTTCGCCAGAGCTAACGGCCGCTTTGTTCGATATGACGCAGACACATTCGAGACCCGGCACGGAAAAGGAAACAGGAACCGGCTTGGGACTGCTGATTTGCAAGGATTTCGCGGAAAACCATGGAGGCAGCATTCGGGTGGAAAGTGAAGTCGGAAAAGGCTCTGTTTTTTATCTTGACTTCCCAAACGATTCGGTTACCAAAAAAAAGCAAATTAATACTTCGATGCTGAGTTAAAAGTATTATTTTCATAAACAAAAATGCTTATGCATTTGTTAAAAACCCTCGTGGAAAAGAATTCTAATAATCAGTACTATGGAAGAATATCGGCAGCAAAACACAAGATTGGATCAAGCCCTTTCCAATATCGGTTTTTTTGAGATTTTCGAATTGGATGAAATCCAGAACTTACAGGATATGTTTTCGGATGCTACCGGAGTGGCATCAATTATTACATTTCCCGATGGGACTCCAATTACAAAAGCCAGCAATTTCTGCAAGCTTTGCAATGACGTTATCCGAAAGACTGAAAAGGGATGCGCCAATTGTCACAAGTCGGATTCCTTTCTCGGGCAGCATAACAGCCAGGGCCCAAATGTTCAGAAGTGTTTGAGCGGGGGATTATGGGATGCAGGTGCCAGTATTACCATTGGAAACAAACACATCGCTAACTGGCTGATTGGTCAAGTGAGGAATGATGAAGTCAATGAGGATCAAATATTGAAATATGCGGTCGAAATCGGAGCCAATACCGAAGAATTCATACTGGCCTTGCAAGAAGTACCGGTAATGTCGGTGGAAAAATTC
>JAIFNN010000102.1 GCA_020047715.1 Bacteroidota bacterium
TTCATTGGGTGAACCGCTGGGATCGTTGTATTTTGGAGTTTCAGACTTGTTCGTTTCGAATTTGCTCAGGTCGAGGCGCTTTGGAGGAGCAGCTTTTTGCACCGCAGCCGGATCGGATGTTGGGATATGACCTTTCATGAGGGTTGAAACCACAGAGCGGTTAACAACGTCCATCATGGTACGGAACAACTCGAACGATTCGAATTTGTATATCAGAAGCGGATCTTTTTGCTCATAGCTGGCATTCTGAACCGATTGCTTAAGGTCATCCAATTCGCGGAGATGCTCCTTCCACGAATCGTCGATGCTGGCCAGCACAACCGTCTTCTCAAAAGACCTAACCAACTCCCGGCCCTCTGTTTTAGCCGCCTTGGCAAGGTTTGTAATAATTCTGAAAATACGTTGTCCGTCTGACATGGGTACCACAATATTTTCGTAAACCGCGGCCTGTTTCTCATAAACATCTTTAATTACCGGATATGCCTGCCGGGCAATGACGTCTTCCTTGCGTTTGTAGGTTTCCCTTACCAGCTTATAAAGTATGTCGGACTTCTTCTCGGGTTCCATTTTTGCAAATTGCTCGGCATTGAACGGTGCCTCAATGGAAAGCGAACGAATGAGTTCAAACCGGAATTCATCGAAATCACTTTGAGCTGAATAGGTGTTAACCAGGTTGCCAACGATGTCGTCCATCATATTGGCTATATCCACGCTGATGCGTTCGCCGAACAGTGCGTTCCTGCGTCGCTTGTAGATAACCTCTCGCTGGGAGTTCATAACATCGTCATATTCGAGCAAACGTTTACGGATGCCGAAGTTGTTTTCCTCCACTTTTTTCTGAGCTCTTTCAATGGATTTTGAGATCATCGAGTGCTGTATCACCTCTCCCTCCTTAAGCCCAAGACGGTCCATGATTCCAGCTATACGCTCAGATCCGAATAAACGCATAAGGTCGTCCTCAAGGCACACGAAAAACTGGGATGAACCCGGATCCCCCTGTCTCCCTGAACGACCCCGAAGCTGCCTGTCGACGCGGCGTGACTCGTGACGTTCGGTTCCAATAATGGCCAAACCACCAGCATCAATAACTTCCTTTGAGAGTTTTATGTCGGTACCCCTACCTGCCATGTTTGTGGCAATGGTGACCACTCCTTTTCTACCCGCTTCGGCCACGATATCTGCCTCACGCTGGTGGAGCTTTGCATTTAGCACGTTGTGGGGAATCTGCTTTAGTTTTAACATCCTGCTGAGGAGCTCGGAAACTTCCACAGAAGTGGTGCCCACCAGAACGGGACGGCCATGATTCACAAGGTTCACTATTTCGTCGATAACCGCATTGTACTTTTCTCGTTTGGTTTTGTAAACCAAATCTTCATGATCTTTTCGAATCACCGGCCTATTGGTTGGGATAACCACCACATCCAGCTTATAGATGTTCCAAAGCTCGCCTGCTTCCGTTTCGGCAGTACCCGTCATACCGGAAAGCTTGTGATACATCCTGAAGTAGTTCTGCAGGGTAATGGTAGCCCAGGTTTGGGTGGCAGCTTCGACTTTAACGTTTTCCTTAGCTTCAATGGCCTGATGTAGCCCATCGGAATACCTTCTCCCCTCCATAATTCGGCCGGTCTGCTCGTCAACAATTTTCACCTTGTTGTCGATAACCACATATTCAACATCCAGTTCGAAAAGTGAATAGGCTTTCAGAAGCTGGTTAACGGTGTGAACCCGCTCAGATTTCACAGCATAATCCTGTAAAAGTTTATCTTTCACGATAAGCTTTTCATTGTCGTTTATGGATGATTTTTCGATTTCCGAAATTTCAGAGCCTATATCCGGGAGAATAAAAAAGTTAGGGTCGTCGGAAGGGCTGAGCATATCGATACCCTTATCGGAAAGCTCGATAGCGTTTTGCTTTTCGTCAATCACAAAAAACAATTCCTCGGTAACCTTGGGCATGTTTTTGTTATTTTCCTGCATGTAAAAGTTTTCTGTCTTATGCAGGAGTGTGCGGTTTCCTTCTTCGCTGAGGAATTTTATAAGGGCTTTGTTCTTGGGAAGCCCTTTGTAGGCTTGCAATAACAAAAATCCGGCTTTTTCCGAATTTCCTTCGGCAAGGAACTTTTTGGAATCGGCCAGTAATTGTGTGACAAGTTTTTTCTGTGCATTCACAATCATTTCCACCCGGGGTTTAAGGGCAAGGAATTCCTGATTGTCGCCTTTCGGAACCGGACCGGAGATGATAAGCGGGGTACGGGCGTCATCAATAAGCACAGAATCGACCTCATCGACAATGGCATAGTTATGTTTTCGTTGAACCAAATCACTGGGAGTAAGGGCCATGTTATCTCTCAGGTAATCGAAGCCGAACTCGTTGTTGGTACCGAAAGTAATATCGCAAGCATAGGCTTTGCGACGTTCGTCGGAGTTGGGCTGGTGCTTGTCGATACAATCAACGCTTAATCCGTGAAACTGGTAGATGGGCCCCATCCATTCGGAGTCACGTTTCGATAAGTAATCGTTAACCGTAACCAGATGCACTCCTTTACCCGTCAGAGCATTCAAGAAAACCGGCAGGGTTGCGACCAACGTTTTCCCTTCACCAGTGCCCATTTCAGCAATGCGTCCCTGATGCAGTGCAACTCCCCCTATAAGCTGAACATTGTAATGCACCATGCTCCACTTGATTTCATTGCCCCCTGCTATCCAATGGTTGTGCCACAGGGCCTTGTCGCCTTGTATCACAATATGATCACGCCCGGCGGCAAGATTCCTGTCGTTATCGTTTGCAGTAACTTCAATAACCTCGTTTTCGGTAAACCTTCGGGCAGTGTCTTTGACAATGGCGAAGGCTTCTGGCAAAACTTCATTCAAAACCACTTCGTATTTGGCTTCGATTTCTTTCTCCAATTTATCGAGACGATCGTACAGCTTCTCTTTTTCAGCAACATCTATATCCGCATTCTCAACTTTTTCGCGAATTTCAAGAGTTTCTTTCTCTTCCGCAGAGACAAAATCTCTGACCTTTTTGCGGATGCCATCCGTGCGGCTCCTCAATTGATCATTCGAAAGTGCTTTGATGGAAGGGTATATAGCGAGAACCTTTTCTACATAGGGATTGATTTCTTTCAGGTCGCGATCGGCTTTGTTACCGAGAAACCCTGAAAGAAGCGAATTTAAAATACCCATTTTTTAAACAATTAGTTACTTGTTAGACAGTTACAAAACAATTTGCAAAATTAGCTATTTATCTGAAGAAATGAAGTGTTTCGGACTTAATAAAGTCTAAAAAAATCATTATTGTCGGGTAAAGCAGTTTAAAAAAGTCAGAAAGCATTCTTATAGTATTTTCCTGCCGGAAACTGGTTCAGGATGAATACCCGATTTTCAAGTCTGTATATACAGCAAGCCGTTTTTAGTAACTATACAACGCATTACAAAAAACTATAATCAGTTGAATTTTAATATTTTAACCTTAATCCCGTTAGCTATCGAGATTAAGGTTAAAATAATTACTTATTAATCAGTATATTATACAAGACGAATAGATAAATTTCATATATTACCAGCAGCTTTATTAAACTTTTTCATCCATCAATAAAGATTAAACAAAAACCATATCCCGATGGTTTATAAATAATATTACTTTTATAGTTTATAAAACCAAAACAATTACATAATTTATCATGAGAAAAGCGACGAGCCTTTTGATCCTGTTAGCGGGTTTTCTGAATTTAGCGGCACAAACCAAGCCGGAACGCTCCCCATTAAACCCAGAATTTATAAATTTTGTTGAGTACTCCAAAACGGAAGGATCCAAAAAGAGTTCGGGAGAGTACAGGAAAGGCTATGTTCCAACCCCAATGAATATTCACTTTAACAGCAGGGATGTTCAGCTTGAGAGCAAAAAAAGTATGCAGGAATTACCCATTTATTATAATCTTAAGGATTACGGATGGGTAACCCCGGTTCGCGACCAAGGTCCCGTGGGTGCTTGCTGGTCTTTCTCTACTATGGGAGCCATAGAATCAAGATGGCTCAAATTGGGATTCGGCACTGCCGCAACACTTAACCTTTCCGAGCAAAACATGGCCACTTGCCATGGTTTTGAAGCGGGTATTGACGATGGGGGCTCTGACTATATCGCCTCCGCCTACCTGAGTCGACTTTCGGGACCCGTAACCGAAGCCAGCCACCCCTACAGTCCGATAGCCACTGCCACTTGTAAAACTTCCGGACTGGTAAAACCAGCATATTCTCCTCAAACGATTTACCTTCCGAAAGACATCAACATTGTTAAAAAAGCCATTATGGATTATGGGGCTGTTACGGCTTCTATCCGAATGGGACTGTACACCCGTCACCTTAGCACTTCCAATAGCACTTATTTATATATAGGAACTGAGCCTGTTGACCATGGGGTATTGGTTGTGGGATGGGACGACAGCCTTAAAGTTACCGGGAGGGCTTATCAGCCTGTTAACAAAGGAGCGTGGATTGTAAAAAACAGTTGGGGCACTTTGTTTGGCGATGCAGGCTATTTTTATGTCTCATATGAAGATTCGAAATTCTTATCCTCCTGTTCAGTTTACCCGGAGAGAATTGAAATCGAGGCAATTGACACCATGATTATGTATGATTGGCTTGGCGCAACATCATCCTATGGTTTCAGAGCAGATACTGCCAGTGCGGTGACGAAATTCCAATCAACACAGCAAATCTTTATCGACAAAATTGGAACCTTCGTAAATGCCTCAGGAAGCTTTATAGATATTGAAATATACAAAAAATTCACTGGAGATTCGGTCTTGAACGACCTGGTTGCCTCATCTCACAATAACTTCTGCAAGTTCCCGGGGTACTACACTTTTAATGTCCCAGCCCTTGTTCAAGGAGATTACTACGTGAAAATCAAATATTTCACACCAGGTTACAATTACCCAATCCCCGTTGAGACAGAAATTGTATACCAGGGAGAGGCTTATGCATTGCCAAACCTGGAGCCCGCTGGCCGATTCTGGATAAGCCGTGACGAAAAGAAATGGAGTCCTCTTGGCAGCGACATTGAAGATTATGAGGCCGACCTTTCCATTCGGGTTTATGCCGACCAAAACACAAGTCTAAACGCATTTTTCACCGCGAACAAAAATATAACTTGTATCAATGGCGATTTCATTTTTACGGATGCATCCAATGGGACAATCAACTCGTATGCCTGGAATTTCGGTGAGGGAGCAAGTCCGGCTACAGCCAATACCAAGGGACCTCACACCGTAACCTATTCCACAGAAGGGCTGAAGAGCATTTCACTTACGGTTACAGGACCATCGGGAACCGAAGTGCTAAGCAAGAATTCATATGTTGAAGTTGTAGCTGGCTTGGACATTTTCCTTCCCTATTCCGAGAAACTTCTGGTGAGCGGAAAATCCATCGCCATTGTTGCATATGGAGCCGACACTTATTTATGGAGCCCTTCCGCAGGCCTTAATACCACTAGTGGAGAACTGGTGATGGCATCTCCCACAGACACAACCAAATACACCGTAACCGGCACGATGGGTGCTTGCTCCGGCTCTGCCAGCATTACAATCAATACGGTAGAAAGCCCTGCCAACGATGATGTTTGCAATGCTTATGAGCTGCCTACCGGAAACTATCTTTACAATAATATTTACGCAACCGTTGAAGATGGCGAGCCAGCTCCTCCCGAGGGAGATTGTGAAGCTGCTCTTGAATGGTGTGTTGAAGGAGGCTTGCAGAACAGCGTCTGGTTTTGGTTTATTGCACCTCCCGGAGGGAAGGTTTCACTTACAACATTGGGAATGGATACCCAAATGGCAGTTTATAAAGCAGAGACATGCGACAGCATTTTACTTGCCAAACCCAATCTTATCGCTGCAAGCGATGATTATTTCAATGAAGATAATTTCTTTGCTGCTGCCCTCGACATGATTAATGTAATCCCCGGTGAAAAATACTTCATACAGATTGACGGGTCTGCCGGAGGCGATGAAGGCGATTTCCGGCTTATCTATTGGGAGGCTCCCGTGTCGGTTGAGCAAATCGCTAAACCCGAAGAATTGAAACTATATCCCAATCCGAACTTTGGCGAATTCCGGTTTGAGTACAATTCCGAAACAAGCGAAAGTCTGAGAATCAGAGTGCTTAATTCCAAAGGTCAGGAATTGTATCTTGAGGAATTCCGAAACAGTTCAAAATCGACTGACCAACAAATAAATCTTGGTGAAATCGATAAGGGAATATATATCTTCGAACTAACCTCCGGGCAGAAGGTTTTGCGCAAGAACTTCGTGATCCAATAGCAGTAAAAAACCCGGAACTTTCTTCCGGGTTTTTTGCTCTTTGCCTCTAACATCAACCCAGAATAGATGCATTACCCTGCTTATATCCGGAATAATGCATGGAATTCCATGATTTATGGAATATTTGAAAAAGAATTAATCTGATTTTCCGGGAAAGCAAGCCGGGCTTGCACTATAAAAAAAGCATTAAAGCTCGAGAAACAAAAGCGGTTCTCGAATCTTAATGCCTGATACTTTTTACTCTGAATGTTACAGCAAAGCAAATTACGCAACCGGAGGATTGGATGCGGGAGTCCTGAGGCTCATGATGTCCCGGTCGAACATATAAAGATTGTTCTCGCCAACAAGCCTTAATTTGTCCAATATTGTTTTCACATTGGCTTCCTCTTCGATCTGCTCATTCACAAACCACTGTATCCAGTTATAGCTTGAGAAATCTTTTTCCTGCATGGTAAGAGCCATAATCTCATTAATGGAAGCGGTAATGTAGTGTTCGTGTTTCAAAACAGCCTCAAAAAGATCTTTGGCATTTTTTAATTTGAAGGAAGGTTTTTCAAATGCGGGGATTTTCGCTTTCCCGTCTCTCTCGTTCACATATGCGATAAATTTGAGCATGTGCATACGCTCCTCTTCCGACTGTGCATAAAGCCAATCGGCAATTCCTTTGAATCCTTCGTTTTCAGCCCACGATGCCATGGCAAGATAAAGGTTTGAAGAATAGCCTTCTTTCTCTATCTGTTTGTTCAGGATGTCTTCAATTTTTTTGGATAACATTTCTTTACGTATTTGATTATATTATGTATTAACAATATTCCTGCAATTCTGTTTAACGTATCAACTCATAACTTAAACGTCATTAGAGATTCCTGATGATTTCCGTGCCAAACTCTGAACATTTAAGCTCGGTGGCGCCTTCCATCAAACGGGCAAAATCATAAGTTACGCGTTTCGAGTTAATGGTCTTTTGGATTCCGGAAACGATAAGATCTCCCGCCTCTTTCCAGCCCATATATTCCAACATCATTACCCCGGACAAAATAACCGAGCCCGGGTTAACCTTGTCGAGACCGGCGTATTTGGGCGCAGTACCATGGGTTGCCTCGAAAATGGCATGACCGGTTTCATAATTGATGTTTGCTCCGGGTGCTATGCCAATCCCTCCAACAATTGCGGCAAGTGCATCGCTGATGTAATCGCCGTTCAGATTGAGTGTGGCAATTACCGAGTACTCGGCCGGGCGGGTGAGTATCTGCTGAAGAAACGCATCGGCAATAACATCCTTAACAATAATTTTACCTTGCTTAACAGCCTCTCTCATAACCTCTTCTGCTTTATCCTTGCCTTCTTTTTCAGCAATCCTGTCGTACTGCATCCACGAGAAGGTATAGTCTGAAAATTCCCTTTCTGCCAGTTCATATCCCCATTGTTTAAACTGCCCTTCGGTAAATTTCATGATATTCCCCTTATGAACCAGGGTAACTGAAGGTTTCTTTTCACGAATGGCAAATTGGATTGCAGCCCTTACCAGGCGGGTTGTTCCCTCTTTGGAAACCGGTTTGATTCCGATCGAAGAAGTTTCAGGAAAGCGAATGTTCTTCACGTTCATATCTTCCAACAGAAACTTAAGAATTTTGGAAACCTCGGGAGATCCTGCCATCCATTCAATTCCTGCATATATGTCTTCGGTATTTTCCCTGAAGATAACCATATCCGTGGTGGAGGGGTCTTTTACTGGGGATGGAACACCTTCGTACCAGCGAACGGGTCGTTGACACACATACAGGTCGAGAATCTGACGAAGCGCAACATTGAGCGAACGAATTCCGCCACCAACCGGAGTGGTCAAGGGGCCTTTAATGGCGACTTTGTACTCGTGAATGATGTCGAGAGTTTCTTCAGGCAGCCATTTTCCGGTCAAATTGAAGGCCTTTTCACCAGCGTAAACTTCTTTCCACATGATTTTCCTTTTTCCCCCATAGGCTTTTTCAACAGCAGCATCGATAACCCTAACTGAGGCAGCCCAAATGTCAGGACCTGTGCCATCGCCTTCAATAAAAGGAATAATAGGTTGATCCGGAATGATAGTTTTCCCGTTCCTGATTTCAATTTTTTGTCCACTCATAATTTTTAATCTTTTAGTATTAATAAAGATTTCATGATTCTCAAATCATTTGCTCCGACAAAAATTTAACGAAGCATCCGGCAAATATATGCATAAATGGAATTATGTAACTTTATAACTGGCAATACTTATTCAAATTCCATGTTGAACTGTTGTTTTAATTTCATTACAGCAGGGTTTTTGCTGTTCAGGTATTGAAATTTCTCCTCCGTTGAATACATTTTTCGTTTACCTTCATCAGGATCAGCCTCCATAAGCACGGAAATTGTTATCAGGTCGTTAAGAAGTTCTCGTCGGAGAAAAGCTTGAAGGTAGGGCTTTGTGCTGGCAATAAAATCCTCTTTCTGAGCGGTGTTTTCAAGAGAAATCTCAACCTGAAAACCGGCTTTCAGAGCTGGAAGTCTGCTTCGAAGGGCTATAGCCATTCTGGGACGTTCGGCCCTGACGGTTTCCGCAAAAGCAGTCCACTTTTCCTCCAATTGTTCCTGGCTGAATGACTGCTCGCTCTCAACAGCCGGTTCGTCATCCATGGATGTCTCCAATTCGGGTTCGGCTGTTTTTACAGGTTCTTCGAAAATCTCGGCCTTTCCCGATATAACATCTTTAATCGAAATATTATGGCGGGGAACCACGTTGTTTCGGGCATGCCGGTCGTTAGGCTCGGGACTGGGAGTTGATTCCGGGATAACAATGTGATGCGCACTCTCAGCAACGGGCTCAGGCCTGTGAGCTGCCTGCGCTCTGATTGTCGCAGCAGCAGGATTTGAGGGTGATGAAGAATTTGCGGGAAGAATGGAATGAATTATGCGGTCTTCATCTGACTTCAGGGATTTTTTTTTTAACCCGACATTGTCGGCCATCTTGAGAAGAGCAAGCTCCACCAGCAATCGCTGGTTGCGGCTGGCTTTGTAATGGTTGTCGGTGTCGTTACAGATTTCGAGGGATGCATAAAGGAATTCAACCGGGCATTTCACCGACTGCTCGGCATAAAGCTTCCGCAGATTTTCAGACACTTCCAGAAGTCTTATGGTTTCAGGATTTTTCGAAACCAATAAATCCCGCAGGTGATTGGCCATGCCATTAATGAAGTTATGTCCGTCGAACCCTTTGCTGATAATTTCGTCGAGTCCCAAAAGGCAATTTGTAACATCTCCCGCGAGAAGATAATCTGTCATTTTGAAATAATATTCAAAGTCGAGAATATTCAAATTATCGATAACCGATTGGTACAAAATACTATTACCGCTAAAAGAAACTACCTGATCGAAAATAGACAGTGCATCGCGCATAGCTCCATCGGCTTTTTGGGCTATAATGTGGAGAGCTTCCGTTTCGTATTCAATTTTTTCTGCCTTAGCTATGAATTCGAGATACTTTATGGAATCGTCGATTTTGATTCGGTTGAAATCAAAAATCTGACAACGGGAAAGAATCGTTGGTATTATTTTGTGCTTTTCGGTAGTAGCCAAAATAAACACCGCATGGGCAGGTGGTTCCTCGAGTGTTTTCAGAAAGGCGTTGAAGGCATTCTGGGAGAGCATGTGAACCTCGTCGATTATGTAGACGCTGTACTTACCCAGCTGAGGAGGGATTCTTACTTTCTCGGTAAGGGAACGTATATCCTCAACCGAATTGTTGGAGGCGGCATCAAGCTCATGAATATTGTAGGAGCGGCTCTCATTAAACGACAAACAGGATTCGCACTCGTTGCATGGTTCGGTTTCCGGGGATGGATTTTTACAGTTTATTGTTTTTGCAAAAATACGCGCACAGGTTGTCTTACCAACACCCCTGGGTCCGCAAAAAAGGTAAGCGTGGCCAAGATGGCTGTTCTTGATAGCGTTTTTCAAGGTGGCAGTTATACTATTCTGCCCCACAACGCTTTTAAAAGTTTCCGGCCGGTATTTACGCGCTGATACAATAAAATTATCCATAAAAGATCATGCTTTTCGATCCTAAAGATACGATTTTATGCTTTTAGGGAAGCAAAGGAATATGTTTTTTTTGGATTTAGGGATTTTTTATCAGGGGAAAATAGATTTATTTCTGAACAATTAAATTTTAAAAAATCAAAATCTATAAGCTAATCCCAAATCCATTTTTCCAAAATTTGTAAATCGGAATTACTCGTCCCTCTTTCACAAGTCAAATACATATAGCAGTTTTCTCGAAAGTAAGACCCAATTCCTATTAGGAATCTATTACTTGGCTTACCTTTTGAATTTAAATGAACACAATCGTAAAAGTTTTCAATAATTAACTCTGACTTTTTGGTCATTTGCATTTTAAGTTCTGCAGAATAAACAAAAGAAAGAGTATTTCTGGCAGTTAAAGCTCCTCCCAGATTTGATATGATATTAATTGATTGAGTTAATTTTCTGAAAAATAGGATTTTCAACTCGGGATATATGTGCAATCGACTGCTTTCTTGTGAGAAAGCAACTTGTCCCCAAAGTCCAATCGTATTT
>JAIFNN010000042.1 GCA_020047715.1 Bacteroidota bacterium
AGCCAAAACAGGATTGGATAAATTTTGTGGTCACTTCGAAAGCCAAAGCTAAAATCAAGTTTGCCCTGAAGGAAGAAAAGCTAAAAGAGGCTGAGAACGGGAAGGAAATATTGCAGCGCCGGTTCAAGAACTGGAAATTGGAATTCCAGGACTTGTATATCAGGAAGTTGCTCCACCATTACAAATACAATGATGCTATCGATCTGTATTTCGATATAGCTACAGAAAAGCTCGATCTTCTTGAAATAAAGAATATTGTTACCGAGGATGAGAAGCAGGTTGAAGCCAAACCCGTTCCCATCGAAGAGGAGGCGCTAGGAAAACTAATTCGGAATACCCAGGCCGAAAGCGACGATTATCTTGTTATCGACAATCGGCTATCGAACGTCGAATACCGCCTTGGCAAATGTTGCAACCCTATATTTGGAGATCATGTTTTTGGCTTTGTTACTATCGGAGCAGGGATTACAATTCACCGCCTGAATTGCCCGAATGCCAAACAACTTATTTCCAAATATGGTTACCGGATCGTAAAAGCACGCTGGAGACAAACAGAAGGGAATCGTACATTTCTCGCAACAATTCGCATTACCGGAGTTGATGATATCGGAATAGTTAGCAACATCTCTGATGTTATCTCAAAGGATTTGAAGGTGAACATGCGATCTATTGCCGTTGACAGTAACGACGGGCTTTTTGAAGGTACACTTACCGTCTTTGTGAGCGATACGGCACATCTCGACGCCCTAATCAAAAAAATTGTTAAGGTGAAAGGGGTAATGTCGGTTAAAAGGATCGAATAATTGCCGGATCTGCACCAATTTAGAATCCAGGCTTTGAAATAAATTGTTATTAGTTCTTGATTATGAGAAAAATTGGTTTACATTTGCAGCAACATGCTTACCCCGCTTCCCGTAAGAACAGCGCGCTCAGGGTGAGCTTTTTATTTTTATATCCATGAACAAAGTGCCCTATACCAAAACGGCACTTTCGTATGCCGACCAGCTCCAACAACTTCTAAATCGTGGTTTAACCATCGAGGATGAGCCAAAAGCCTTGCACTTGCTCGAAGTCATTAGTTATTACCGTATGAGTGGTTACTGGTATCCACTTTTAGCCGACAAGCAAAACCACCGTTTTAAACTAGCAGCTACTTTCGAAACAGCTTTTAATATCTATAAGTTCGACCGTGAGCTTCGCTTACTTGTTTTAAGAGAACTTGAAAAAATAGAAGTAGCCGTTCGTGCCAAAATGATTTATGTGCTATCGCACAGCATTGGCCCGTTTTGGTATCTCGATTCGGCAAATTTTTCCAATCCGGTAAAACATGCCGATACCCTATCGAAAATTGGCAATGAGTATTCCCGTAGCGATGAAGAATTTGTAAAGGCATTCAAAAATAAATATTCCGACCCCATGCCACCCAGTTGGATGATGCTGGAAGTATCATCGTTTGGTATATTGTCGAGTCTATACAGTTATTTGCAACCAACCAGAGATAAAAGGGATATTGCCCAACATTTTGGTTTAGCCGATAAAGTCCTTTCATCGTGGTTGCACAGCATCGTGTATTTACGAAATATTTGTGCCCATCATGCCCGTTTATGGAACCGTGAAATGCAAATACAACCTATCATACCGCGAAACCCGCACCGTCCGTTTATAAACCAAACCAGTTATGTTTCTCCTGAAACAGGTATGACCTTGCCATTGAATAACAAAACCTATTTTATTCTCTCAATGGTAATTTACCTGATGAATACAATAAACCCGAAACATACAATACAAAGCAAATTCAAGGCTTTATTGGCAAAGTACCCGAATATTGACACCCGTGCCATGGGCTTTCCCGAAACATGGCAAACTGAAACCCTGTGGAAATGAGAATCAAGAAAATTTAATCTAAATAAATGACAAACAGTCGGATATGAATGAATACCAGTTGCCACACATGCGGTTGAATCAGACTTCCAAGGGAAATCCAAAAAGCATCCTGATGCATGAATTGAAGACACTTGGAGGCGATTCTATCTATTTTATTGACGACGTTCAAATTGATTACCTCATTCCTGAAAATATACAGTACAACTTGGCACATGAAGCAGCAAGTATTCTTGATAGAACAAGTAGTTTTGATTTTCTGGTGAACATGAAAACACAACAAAACAGGAACGATCTTTCTGATATAAACTTCTCTCCGCCTGATGTGTACAGTAAAAGCGAATCGGAAGTAACCCTAGTGGTGTATGACATTCATTCGGGCCGGAAAATCTATTCTCAACGAATTATCGCATCTGTCTCATTAGAAGAGGATGACACAGATACAAAGTTTGCCAAATCTTCAAGCTCATTGGTTTATAAAGCTTTAAAAAAAGGATTTAAGGATTTGAGAAAATATTCAACTACCAATTAACCTAAAAAGACCATGAAAAGACTATTTATGTTTTCCGTGTATTTATTGATGTTCCCAATTATTCTGTTTTCCCAGTCAGGCAAGGTCTCAGACAACCTCTCCCTAACCAGCAAAATCCTTAACATGGAGCGGAAGTATTCGGTTTACCTTCCTCCCGATTATGAAACTTCTAACCGGAGCTACCCTGTTCTTTACCTGTTGCATGGCTCAGGCGACGACCAATCGGGCTGGGTACAGTTCGGTGAGGTGGGTTATATTGCCGACAAAGCCATACGGGAAGGCGCATCCACCGCAATGATAATTGTTATGCCCGATGCAGACGCGGGTAAAAGAGGCTATTTTAATTCCATCGGAGGCGATTTCCGGTACGAGGATTTCTTCTTTCAGGAATTCATTCCGTTTATTGAAAAAACCTACCGTATCCGCGCCGAGAAGCGTTATCGGGCCATAGCAGGTTTATCTATGGGCGGCGGGGGAACAACAATTTATGCACTACATCACCCTGAAATGTTCTCTTCTGCTTGTCCCCTTAGCGCATCAGTAAGACGGTTCAACGAAAACCGCGACAGGCAAATGAAAGAATTGGCCGATCTTAAGCTCTCCCCCGAGCAAATAGACAGCTATTTTAAAAACCATGATGCTGTTTATCTGGTTGAGAATATGCCTGCAGACCAAAAAAGTCCGGTTCGCTGGTATATTGACTGTGGAGACGACGATTTTCTCTATGAGGGAAACGCTTTGCTTCACATTGCCATGCGGAAAAAAGAAATAGCCCATGAATACCGCGTCCGCGATGGCGCCCATAACTGGACCTATTGGAGAGAGTCTCTGCCAGAAGTGTTGAAATTTATTTCTGTTAGCTTTCATCAATAACGCAGAATATTTGTTATGTGTTGATGCGAAACCTGATACTGATTTTTTCTTTAAGCATTTTCTGCTACACTGTTGCCTTGCCACAAATCAGCGGTAGAGTTGTTGATTCCCAGACGGGAGCAGGACTTCAGGGTGCTACAATCCTTTCTGACAGCGATTTGCGTGCTTCAACCAATGCTGATGGCTACTTCAGCTTAGCTTTGAAAAACGAGGATAGGCTAAGCCTGCGTATTTCTTTCGTGGGATATGCTCCGAAACTTCTTGAGGTTTCCAAAACAAGCTCGTTACTGCTGATTGAAATGGATCCTGAAATTCAAACAATTCAGGAAATTATTGTTACAGTATCCGGCATCACTGAAAGTCTTTTGAATTCAACCGGTTCAGTGAGCTCTCTTTCTCTTCAGAACCTTCAGTTTCATAACAGTCTTGTATTGAACGATGCTGTTAATCAGGTTCCCGGATTGAATATGTCGGGGGGAGGGTACAACACCAACCGTTTAACTATCCGTGGTATCGGATCCAGAAGTCCATACGGGTCGAACCGCATCCGAGCCTATCTCAACGATATTCCGCTCACCACTGGCGACGGTACCACAAGCATCGAGGAAATCGATATTGCAGCAATGGGTCGGATTGAAGTTCTGAAAGGCCCATCCTCAGCAGTTTATGGTTCGGGTCTCGGGGGAGCAATACGAATGTGGTCGCTCCAGCCCACCGATGATGATTTTTCCTTCACCCTCAGCTCCGAAGCAGGCTCTTTCGGGGCTTTCAGATCTTTTGTAAGGGCTGGACACAAATCGGAAAAGGGATCTCAATCTTTGTTCTATTCGAACTCACGGACGGATGGATTTCGTCAGAACAGCAGGTATTCCAGAAACTCGCTGCTTTTTACTTCCAACAGGAGTCTTCGAAATACAGGGTTTAAATTTACTCTGATATACACCGGCGTGGAAGCACAGATTCCAAGCTCGGTAAATCTGAGCAGTTTCAATTCCGACCCCAGGCTTGCGGCTCCCAACTGGCTTGCCGTTAAGGGCTTTGAGAAGTACGGGAAGCTTCTTGCCGGCATTTCTGCAGACACGCAGTTAAAACCAGATCTATCGAACAAATTGTCGATATTTACCTCTTTTTCCGATCCGTATGAGTCAAGACCCTTTAATATAATTGATGAGAAATCAATGTCGGCTGGGATACAGGATCAAATACATTTAAGCCATGGGAAATTTGAGATTGTTGCAGGTGCGGAAGTCTTCCTTGAAGGATACAATTGGAAAATATTTGAAACTGTGTTGGGAGAGCAGGGAGAGCTATTGGCAGACAATCGCGAGAAACGCTTTTACCTGAACACTTATGCGCTTACGCGATTCAAACCAGGAAAGAACTTTACCGCGGAATTCGGTTTAAACCTAAATGTTCTCAACTATTCGCTCGATGACTTCTTTGCGGGAGACAGCACCGACTTGGGGGGGGATTACAGGTACGATCCGGTGTTGTCGCCCCGTTTGGGAATCAATTACCGTATGGGTCCACAATCAAGCCTCCATGCCAGCGCAGGTCACGGATTTTCGGCTCCCTCCCCCGAGGAAACCCTTCTTCCCGATGGGCAAATCAATACGGGTCTGAAACCCGAAACCGGATGGAATTTTGACACCGGAATCCGCGGGAAAATACATTCCGGCAGATTGAGTTACGATTTGACTGCTTATTACATTGCGCTCTCTGATCTGCTTGTGACGAAGCGCATTTCTGAAGAAATTTTCACGGGAATAAATGCAGGGAAAACGAACCACCTGGGTATTGAAGCACTGCTGAGTTTGGAGGTTCTTTCCCCAACGATCAGGGAAGAATTCGAACTCGGATTTACCAGTTCATTTAGCGTTTCCAAAAATAGCTTTATCGACTTTACAGATAACGATATCAGCTATTCGGGAAATAGCTTGCCGGGAATCCCTTCAGCAACGCTTTATAACGAAATGCAGATGAAACTCTTCAGCGCTTATGGAATTATTGTAACGCACAGATTTACAGGCAAGCAGTTTATGAATGATTCGAACACCAGCGAAAATGGAGGTTGGCAAATAATTGATTTTCGCTTAAGCTATTCCGGAAAGATTGGGGAAAGGCAACACCGGATTCAGATTTATGGCGGTGTGAAGAATCTGTTCGATACAAATTATGCCGGAATGATCCTTGTAAATGCTCCCTCCTTTGGTGGGGCGGCTCCACGTTATTACTATCCGGCCTTACCCAGGAATTATTTCGGGGGAGTAATACTGGAATTCCTATAAACATTGAAAATTCGAAAGCGTTTTAAGGCAGTAAGGATCAGATATTCACAAAGATTAGGTTTGGGTTGTTCCAATCTTGGTTTATCATGATCCTTAATGTCTTTGAATCAGCATTAAAATTATCAGGATTGTTTCTTCTCAATAAAATGATGAATCACCAATGCCAATCCCCCGAAAAGAAAAATCATAGAAAAATAGGCTACTTCAGGATCAATAATTGTGGTCGCAGCAATTATACTGCCAAGCAAAATACCAATTCCTATCCCAATAAAGAACATCCCGAATTTAAGTCCTGAGAAAATTGAGGGAGAGCCTGAGAAAGCAGGGAATTCCAATTTCGAATCCGGAGGATTAACCCCTTTCTCGATCAGCATTAGCCTCTCTTTTCGTCTTACCAATAAATGAAGCGCACCATAAAAGAAAGCAAAGGCAATCGCCATCATTAAAACATTTGCAATTTGTTCCATAATTATAATTTTTAGTTTTACTTGTTGTTCTGAATCTTTGACGCATTGCATCGCCTGACGGTTACAAAAATATTTCGGAAGTTGCAGTAAACTGTACTTCCAGATCTTTTTGCTCTTTGTTTTAACTTTTCCGCGATAAGTTGTAACTTCACTCCGGTTAGCTGCGTCTATATATCCACTGATGCAAGATGATAACTATTATATAGACAGGGTGCTGCAAGGTGATGCAAATGCTTATACCTCTTTGGTAAACAGGCATAAAAGCATGATTTATTCCTTCGCCCTTAAAATGGTCAAAGTACCTGAGGATGCAGAGGAAATTGCGCATGATGCCTTTGTTAAGGCCTTCCAGTCGTTGGGTAGTTTTAAAAATAAATGCAAGTTCTCAACCTGGGTTTATAGAATTGCATTTAATCAGAGCGTTTCGCATTTAAGGAAAAAGAAACTTGATGTAGTTTCTCTCAATGAGCCCAGATTCAGCTACTTTGAGCTCAGTGAAACTGAAAATGTTCTTAGCCGGCTTGACGAACAGGAAAGACAAACGATGCTCCAAAAAGCCGTTGATAAACTCCCTGATGACGAACGTGGAGTAATTACCTTGTTTTACCTGCAGGAATGCAGCATTAAGGAAATTGCAGAAATTACTGCGTATTCTGAATCGAATGTGAAGATTAAGCTCTTCCGCGCAAGGAAACGACTCTGGGAGATGTTAAAAAATACAGTTCCTTCTTCAGCGGATTCAGTACCGGCTGGTGAAAAGGGTTGATGTGCACCAGGCCGAAATACACCTGAGATTTTAGATTAGGATAATTTACTGGTTTTTATACTTTGGGTTTGTAATAAAAAGAATAGGAAAATGGTACATGATGAAAAAAGTTTGGACCAGATAACAGGGAAAATATTAAAGCAATCAGGTATTGGTGAGCCTTCGGTTCAATTTACCGACAGGGTTATGGAATCAATACTTGCGGCTCAGGTTCCTGTTGAATGGACTGTAGTCAGAAAGCTGCAGTATTTATGGTTAGTCTTAATACTGCCTGTTATAGCTGCCCTTGTCTGGTATCTTTCATCCGATGCCGCTGCTCTTAAAAAAGTTATGGTTTATGTTGAGCCATTAAGCATTTTATACAACGCGGTAACATCCGCATTTGCTGGATTCTTTAGTATGATTGGCACAATATCCATTTCACCATTTGTTTTAAAAACCGGTTTTGCCATTTCCTTCCTTTTGGTTATTGAAAGTTTTTATACCAAGAGAAAATCCTTTCACTGAACTTTGTTCTTTTAACGAGGCTTACTGAAAACTAAAAAAATCAATGTTGTCCGGTAAAAAATAGTAATGATTTTACATTTAATATTTCGCTGCTCTGCAGCTTAATTGTATACATCTAATTGATCAACTACAAATATTTTGCTGCGCTGCAGCCTAATTTGGCAACAAAGCCACTCAAATATTTGTTCAACTGGTAACAAAAACAAAAAGCTTGTCTGCCTGAGGCCGACGAAATTGTGGAATATGGCTGTAAAATCTCAGAAGCTAAAAGATTCTTAAAAGTTTTACCTGACACCAATAAAAAAGTACATGGAAAGCACTCCCAAGGTTATTGATTCAAATATTCTAAATCGAAAAAGCCACTTTTCCTTTTCCCAAAAGCCGGTTGAAGAGGAGCATCTGCTGCTCGTATTTGAGGCTGCGAGGCTTGCCCCTTCGAGCTATAACGCTCAACCCTGGAGATATGTCTATGTAGAAAAAAATGACGAGGATTATCTCAGGTTATTGAGCCTTCTGGCAGAGGCAAACAAGGTATGGGCAAGTTCTGCTCCCATATTGATACTTAGCTTTGCCCAGGTTTTTGATGTAAAAAACAATCGTGCCAATCGTTTTGCTTTTCACGATCTTGGTTTGTCAACATCCAACCTTATGGCGCAGGCAACCTCGCTCGGATTGGCTACCCATCCCATGGGAGGTTATGATGTTGAGCGCGCAAAAGAAGTATTTCGGATACCTGAGGGATTTGAACCCGGAGCAATGATTGCTATGGGGTATCCGGGCGATCCGACTACCTTGCCTGAGGATCTGCAAAAACGAAACTTCGCCCCACGAATGCGGAAGGATCATTCAGAGATCGTCTTTAAAGGTGGATGGGAAAAGAAGTGATTAGAATCGGGCTGTTAGTTTAATATTAAACCTTCTTGAAGTCAGGTAATTAGGCACTGCGTAAACACCCGGAACACCTTCCTGGTCGGAGATAGTGCGCACCCAATGGTAGGAGATGGTATTATTGATATCCAACAAATTGAATATTTCTGCACTGATCCATATGTTGTTGAAATACCTGAAAGGATTGCCGGCAGATAGCATCGAATCTTCCTTTTTCAACACTTTCGAAAAACCAATGTCCACTCTGCGGTAAGCAGGAATTCTGAAAACAGCATCATAGCGGTTCACTGTGGGGGAACTATAAGGCAGCCGACTGCCATACAGGAAATTAAGATGGACTTTGTAATCGGGATTATTGGGCAGGTAGTCCTGGAAATACAGCCCGAAATTAAACAACTGATCGGTGGGGCGGGGGTAATAGCCCGGTTCGATTTTCCTTGTAACATTATCTTTTGTCACAAAATAATAGTCGCCTTCAATATCTTCCCGGGTTTGCATGATCGAAAGGCTCACCCATGATTCAGCATTTCTGACAAATTCCCCGTTTATCTTCATATCGATACCCGCAGCATATCCTTTGGCCATATTTTCACCGGCATATTTGATCCTTACGTTATCAACCTTATAGGGAACGAGATTTGCCAGGTTCTTGTAATACATTTCAGCGGTAAGTTTAAAAGGCCGCTCCCATGCAGTAAAAATGTAGTCTCCGCCTGCAACAATATGAAACGATCTTTGGGCTTTAAGGTCTTTGTTCACATTTCCTTCCGGATCGCGCATCTCGCGGTAAAACGGCGGCTGGAAATAAACTCCCGACGATATATGGAACATAAGGTCCTTTTCCCAGCCGGGCTTTATGGAAAAGCTGAACCTGGGGCTCAGTAATACCTGTTTGTTCAGGTCCAGATAGGTTACCCGCATTCCCGCAGTTAAAAAATATTCGTGAGTCAGGTCTCTGAAAGCCCGGGTATCCTGAAAATAGGCTGTGTATTTTCCTGAAACAAGCTCGTTTTCCGATTTTACCACCGAATTCAATTCAATGGTTTCCGAATCGAAAGGAACAGAAAAGCCAGTTGAATCGATCATTTCCCATTCGCTTAACTTATCGGAAATTCGGTTGTACTGATATCCTGCACCCCATTTCATTTTGTGTCTCGAACCATTGTATTCACCCAGGTAGTTAGCCGAATAAACATAAGCATTCAGGTAATTCCTGGCATGGTTGAGAAATCCCCCGATACCGATGTTTAGTATACTGTCGCCATAAGTCTCCGATCCTATTTTGTTATCCAGTTCATTTATCAGGTATTCGCCTAAAATATCAAAGGTTTCACTCTCCAAGGTATTGAATCCGGAGGTAATAAATTTCATCCAAACGCGGGGTGTGGGTGCGTATTTGTAGGATAAAGCTCCCATGTAAGTGTAAAAACGATCTTTTTCCTGGCCTTCATAATAGATGATCAGGTTGAGGGGCTTGTTTGTAGTGCCAAATTCGGTATTGCTTTCCTTAGGGATAAAATTGTACTGGTTAAGGGCCATGTTTCCAAGAAAGCTCAGTTCGCTCTTCTCGGAGAGGGAATAGGTGAAAAGACCCTGGAAATCGGAAAATTTCGGGGAGTAATTCCCTTGTGTCTGAAGGCTGTTAAGGAGGTACGCGGTGGTTTTGTAACGGATTCCAGCAAGGTAAGTGAATTTTTTGCTTTTGTCGGTTCCTTCAAGATGCACTGTGCCCCCCAGCAGACTTGCCGAAAGCGAACCTGCTGTTTCCTGAGGTTTGCGGTACGTAATATCCAATACAGACGACATCTTGTCGCCAAATCTGGAGTCGAAGCCTCCTGCCGAGAAACGGATAGACGAAATCAGATCGGAATTGATAAAACTGAGTCCTTCCTGCTGGCCTGAGCGAACCAGAAAAGGTCGGTAAATTTCTATGTCGTTAACGTAAATAAGATTCTCATCATAATTGCCTCCCCTTACTGAATACTGTGAACTGAGCTCGTTATTGGAGGATACACCCGGGAGGGTTTTTATCAGGGATTCGATCCCGCCGGTTGTGTTTGGCACCAGCTGCATATCTTTGAGGTCGATACGGCTGAATGCGGAAGCGCGCTCGTATCTGGCACTTACCGAAACCTCATCGAGTTCTGCGATATTCTCCTCCAGCTCAAAATTAAGCTCCTTCCTTATGCCTGCGAAGTTTTCCAACGATATTTCCTGATTCAGGAATCCGATGCATGAAACAACGATTATGACAGGACCCTTCTCGCTCAGCTGAAGCTCATACTTTCCTTCGGAATCGCTCATTGTACCCGATTTGTAGCCCTTAGCGGCAATGTTGGCGAGGAAAACAGCCTTTCCCTCGGCATCCTTTATGGTACCGAAAATTGTTCCCTGACCTGAAACGGCAAAGGAAAACCTGGTGAAGAGTAAAACGACAACTATCAGCTTAAGGCCGGAATTCATCTTTTAAAATCTAAAACAGATAAAACTAAGTTTACTACTACTTTGATTGAAAAATATGCCACGGATTTACAGAAGGCGATGTGAATCTGTGGTAAATTTACTATTCGACAAAACTCATTTTAAACATATCCAAGAAAAACTAACAAACTCCTAAAAAATTGTGTAAGAATAGCATTTCATAAAAAAACAAAAGAAAGT
>JAIFNN010000083.1 GCA_020047715.1 Bacteroidota bacterium
AAAATAAACAATATCGCATAGAAAACTGTTAATAGCCAAAATTTAAATCATGGACACCCCTATCTTGTTTTGGATACTTTTCAATGTTTTTGTACTTATTATGTTGGCTCTTGATCTGGGTGTCTTCCATCGAAAAACTCACGAAATCACTGTAAAAGAAGCCTTAACCTGGACAGCAGTATGGGTTTTTCTCGCCCTTGTTTTTAATGCAGGAATTTATTTCTGGAAGGGTAAGCAGACAGCTCTAGAGTTTTTTACCGGATACTTGGTTGAGAAAGCACTAAGTGTCGACAATATCTTTGTTTTCCTGATGATATTCTCATACTTCCAGGTCCCCTCCAAATATCAACACAAAGTTTTGTTTTGGGGAATTATCGGTGCACTCATCATGCGAGTAATATTCATATTTGCCGGGGTTGCACTTATTGAAAGATTTCATTTTACCATATATATTTTTGGCGCATTGCTGATATATACTGGCTATAAAATGTTCTACCATAATAATGCAAAGATAGAGCCTGATAAAAATCCGGTGATAAAGTTCTTTAAAAAACTTATGCCGGTAACACCCGATTTTCACGACGATAAATTTTTTGTAAAAATCAGCGGAAAAAAATTTGCAACCCCTTTATTCTTGGTTTTGATCCTCATTGAAACTACTGATCTTATTTTTGCAGTGGATAGCATTCCGGCTATTTTAGCAATAACCCAGGATCAGTTTATTGTATATACTTCCAACGTATTTGCAATTTTGGGACTGCGCTCGCTCTATTTTGCCCTGGCAGGCGTAGTGCATCGCTTTTGGTTGCTGAGTTATGGGCTTGCGGTAGTTTTGATTTTTGTTGGCCTGAAAATGCTCCTCATCGACCTGTATAAGGTTCCCATTGAATGGTCGTTAGTATTTATTGCCTTTATTATTGCAGCCAGCATTGTCCTATCATTGAAGATAAAGAAAACAAGCTAGACATTTTTATCAGAAAGCAATCTCCCGGAGAATGTACCTGATAAATTATCCGGGAGATAGAAATATGAACTATACATATTTAGCTTTTCATTATATTTCGCCTCATTTCCCAGGGTAAAAATTATGTTTTCAAACGTAAATAATTCATGAACACCGTCTTCTCAACATCACAAAAAATTATTGGAAACAAAGCATTCAATGGCTTTATATTTTTCCTGATTTTACTTTCAGCTGTAATAATAGGCATAGAGACCTATCCCGGAATTTCTTCTAAGCAGCGCCTTTTATTGTTGCTCCTTGATAAGGTAATTATTTTAATCTTTGTCGTGGAAATAGGCTTGAAAATTCTTTCCTATGAGAAAAAGCCCTGGCGCTTTTTTTTGGATCCTTGGAATGTTTTTGATTTTATAATTGTGGGGGTTTGTCTGATTCCTGCAGTCGACACACATTTCTTTGCTGTGCTTCGAATACTGAGGATTTTGAGAATATTGAGGATGATAACCTTCTTCCCAAAACTCCGACTTCTTATCGGGACATTGCTAAAGAGCATTCCTTCCATGGGATATATCATCTTACTTATAGTCATTCTATTTTATGTTTATGCGATTGTTGGCGTCTTTGTTTTTGGATCCACCGACCCGACCCATTTTGGCGATTTGCATCATACATTGGTCACTCTTTTCAAAGTTCTAACTCTTGAAGGCTGGACAGATATTATGAATACCCATATTTATGGTCCGGTTTCAAAGGATAACATGCAAATAATATCTTTTTGGCCCTTTCTGTATTTTGCCAGTTTTATTGTTATCGGAGCCATGATAATTATGAACTTGTTTATTGGAGTAATAATGAGCAGCATGCAGGAAAGTCAGAACGAATTAACACAGGAGATTCAGGAGCTTAAATCCCAGGACACAAACTCTGAAGAGCTTTATTCAAAAATAATTACCAAACTGGACGAACTTCGCAATGAGATTCAAACCTTACGTAAGAGACAAGATGGATAAAGCGCGAACCAATTCACAATCACTCCTATTTAGTAACTTGGGGAAGGAAGCACTTAAACGACATATGGGTGTAGTAAAATCAGGAAAGCAGTCAACCCTGAGCATTCATACCAAGTGACACCTATTTCCAATATAGACATTAATGATTAAGAATGTGAAAATTCCGGGGAGTATCAATTCAAGAAACGAATACAAAAAAAAGTACAGCCTATGGGAAATGTACCGTTCTTTTGTAATGATTCCAACTGCAGCAGCCAGGATGATAGGAAACAACAGAAAGAAATTGGTTGACACAAATTTCGTTGAGCGTTTGCAATTGGCAGTGACAGAGGTTAACGGATGTGCTGCTTGTTCTTATGCGCACACCTATATGGCACTCAAAAAAGGAATGAGCAATGAAGAGATTACCAGTTTCTTACGTGGTGACGGAATTTTTTTAAAGAAAGAAGAAGCCAAAGCCATCGTTTTTGCTCAACATTTCGCCGATTCCCGAGGATTCCCGAAAAAGGATGCCTTTGAATCAATAATCGATGAATACGGAAAAGAAAAAGCTGAAATCATTCTCTCTGCTTGTCGAATAATGATTGCAGGTAACATCTACGGTATTCCTTTCAGCGCATTTCATTCACGACTCAAGGGCAAACCCTACAAAGAGAGCACACTTGTCTATGAATTAGGGATGCTCGTAGCTGGTTTTATAGTATTGCCAGTTGCTTTGATTCATGGGATATTAAAAGTTTTGCTTGATTGGATTATTAAACCTGTTTGAGGAGTTGCTGTTTCATATGGAGCAAACAAACCAACATAAAAAGAACAATATAATATCCAATCCCCCTATAGATTCTCCTCAATAAAATCGGTCATCTTGGTGTAAAGATGAATTGTGGAATTCCCCCCGTAAATCCCATGGTTGCGGTTGGGATAGAACTGCATGTCGAACTGTTTGTTGTGCTCAATTAGTTTCTGAACCAATTCGGTCGAGTTCTGAAAATGCACGTTGTCGTCGGCCATCCCGTGAACAAGAAGGAGTTTCCCTTTCATCTTCTTCACATGGTTTATAGGAGAGTTTTCATCATAACCGCCTGGGTTATCCTGGGGTTTTCGCATATAACGTTCGGTATAGACGGAGTCGTAAAACCTCCAGTTTGTAACAGGGGCTACTGAAATGGCCATTTTAAACAGGTCTGCTGCCGAAAAAAGGCATGAAAGACTCATATACCCGCCATAGCTCCATCCAAACATGCCAATACGCGAAGCATCAATGTAAGCTTGCTCCCCAAACCAATGGGCGGCGGCAATCTGGTCCCTGGTTTCGTATTTCCCAAGTTGCATATAGGTGGCTTTGCGAAAATCCTCACCCCTTCCATCGGTACCCCTACCGTCAACGCAGGCCACGATATACCCTTTCTGTACCAGCATCTGGAACCACATGTCGGAAAAGCTGAAATTGTCGATAACCTCCTGCGACTGGGGTCCTCCATAAACGTACATGAACAAAGGATATTTTTTCGAGGGATCAAAATCGGCCGGTTTCATAAGCCAAGCGTTAAGATTCAGGCCCTCTCCGGCAGGGATGCTTAGAAACTCATGACTTACAAAACTATATTCCTTCATTTTCTCTTTCAATTCGGAATTCTCCTCAAGTACCCGGATCTGCTTACCTTTTGAGTTGTGAAGGGTATATTTGGCAGGTTGATTGATTGTAGCATGGTCCAAAATATAATATTTGAAACTGCTGCTGAACTCAGCACCGTTCCAACCGTCCTCGGTACTGATTCGCTTCCTTTTCGTCCCATCGATTTGTATTGAGTATACATCCTTGTAAATTGCTCCTCGCTCATGTGAAAGAAAATACAGGTTCCGGGTTTTGGCATCGTAGCCCAAATAGGAGATGATATCAAAATCCCCTGAGGTAATGGGCTTCAGCTCTTTTGAAACGAAATTGTACAGGTAAAAATGCAGCCAACCGCTTCGCTCCGACTGAAAAACAAAATTCTGGCCGTCGGGGAGGTAAACAACAGAGTGGTCGTTGGGTTCATTGATGTATCTTTCGTTTCTCTCGGAAAGGACGACCTCAGAAACCCCGGTTTTCGCGTCGGCATGAAGTATGTCCTGAGCATTCTGCAATCGATTAATCCTGATAATGCTGAGCTTTTCCGGATCATTCGTCCACAAAATCCTACCAATGTACTGGTCGGCAATTGGCCCAATGTCCATTTTAACTGTATTTTGGGATTCAAGAAGGTAGGTATGTATCGAAACCAGGGAATTTTCTTCACCGGCCTTGGGATATTTGAACCGGTATTCTTCAGGGTAAAGGTTTTTGTACATCGCCATGCTGAATTCTTTTACCCTTGACTCATCGAATCGGTAATAGGCGATTTTCTTACTGTCGGGCGACCATGCAAACCCTTTGGCAAAACCAAACTCCTCTTCATAAACCCAGTCGGTTGCCCCATTTATGATCTTACCGTGTTCCCCGTCGCTTGTAATCTGCAGCTCCGACATGCTTCCCATATCGGTAACAAAAAGATTGTTGTCCCTCACAAAAGCAACTTTTTTGCCGTCGGGAGAAAAGGATGCAAGTTGCTGCTTTCCTCCAGAGGATAAAGGCAAAAGCTCCTTTGTGTCGCGGTTGTAAATAAAATAATCTGCCTTATAAGAATGTCTGTAAATCCTTTCTTTAGCCGTAGCCAGTAATATCTTTCTCTCATCAGCACTAAATTCATAATCGCTAACCCCTTTGATGGAGTGGCCTGCTGCCGTGAAAATCTCGTCAACAACCTCCCCTGTCGCATAATCCCACCGACTTATAATTCCCGTATGTTCCAGAGTGGTATAATACAATCCATCGTTCATGGAACGTATCTTATCGATCGATCTGGGATAAAAAACAAAGTTCTTGTAGATATCTTCAAGACTGATTTCTTTTTGTTGAGCCTGCGAAAAACCATTTAGGGCAATACCAAAGAAAAGGATAAACAGGTTAAGGGCTTTAAGGGTCGATTTCATTGAGTTTGAAAATTTGTAAGGCGATAAATATATTAAAGAATTTTCTGAAAATTCTATAGACATGTTGTAAAGTCTGTGAAAACCAACATTAAATTGCAGGGAATCCACAAATAGGGAAGCTTTTTTACCCGGACACAACTTCAGACTGAAATCTCCCCCCCTTAAAACCGGTTCGCAATAAATCCCCCATCGATGGCTATGCATTGTCCAGTTATGTAGGAGGAAGCAGGCATTGCCAGAAATGCGGCCAAGGCAGCTACTTCGGAAGGCTGTCCGACCCGTTTCATGGGAGTTTTTTCAAGGATAGCATCGAGATACTCCTTATTTTTCAATACCTGCTCTGCCAGAGGCGTTTGGATATACCATGGTGCAATGGCATTTACCCGGATTCGATCTGGCGCCCACTCCACGGCAAGGTTGGCGGTCATCTGGTTCATCGCGGCTTTGGTCATGCCATACACAATTCCGGTACGCATGTGCCCCAAACCTGCCACCGATGATATATTGATTATAGATGCATCCCCTGAAGCCTTTAGCAATCCGTGCAGACTCACATTCAAGCCAAAAGCCGAATGGAGGTTCGTGTTAAAAATTTTTGAGTATTCCTCCTCGCTGTAATCCTTTGCTGATTTTCGGATATTGGTTCCAACATTATTAACGAGGATGTCCAAACTTTTCCAGCGGCTTTTTACCTCGGCAACAAGTTCCGCCCGTTCGGCAGGCTTGCTTATATCGAGGGAGGAAAAATGCAGCCGCTCCCTCTCAAAAACAAATTTTTCTGCCATGAGCTTTAATTCCTCACTTTTTCGTGCAATCACATGAACTTCGGCGCCATGTGCCAAAAACTCTTCCACGATTGCCCTTCCGATACCTTTGGTACCACCCGTTACAACGGCTTTTTTGTTTTTCAGATTCCATCGGTCCATAATTACAGGTATTTAAGTGATTCCGTTTTAATAAAAGCCCATGCATTTTGCACGTGTTTCCTTTCAACATTTGTTTGGCCGATCTGCATCCTGAGGTAAACAGCTCCCCCTACCTTGGTATGCGACAGATAAACCTTTCCCGAGCTGTTGAGCGAATGCAGAAAATCGAGGTTCAAGCGGTTTAGCTCTTCCACATCCTTGACTTTATCAGGAACAATAGCAAAACAAACCAGCGCAAGGTTTTGCGGCTCAAACAGTTTAAATCCAGGTTCAACCCTGATTTGCGAAGCCAACTCCCGGGCCCAGGAAATGTGATTCGCGATTTTCTCCCTGATTCCCTCAACTCCCATTTCCCGGATCACAAACCAGAGTTTAAGGGCCCGAAAGCGTCGTCCCAGCTGAATCCCCCAATCCCTGTAATTATTTACCTGGCTGTCTGCCCGGGTCTTCAGGTATTCAGGCAAGATCTCAAATGTTCGTATTAGCGTCTCGGTGTCTTTGACAAAATAAGCCGAACAATCGAAGTTGGTGAACATCCATTTGTGCGGATTAAACACGTAGCTGTCGGCATCTTCAATTCCGGCAATCAAATAGCGGTATTCAGGCAGAACCATTGCTGATCCGGCATAGGCCGCATCGATATGAAGCCAGATGCCATACTTCTTGCAAATACGGGCTATGGGCGTAACCGGGTCCATTGCCACGGTTCCTGTGGTTCCTACAGCGGCAACGACGCAGGTTGGCAGAAATCCATCCTTAATATCGCGGAGAATGGCCGCTTCCAATTTGTCTGGATCCATAGCCAATTGATGATCCACCTCGATTTTTCGAAGATTACTTCTACCAATACCAGCAATCTTAACGGCTTTCTCTACCGAAGAATGTGCTTCGCTGCTGCAATAAACACGAAAAACATTGCTTATGAAACCCTTGTCGTTTATCGAAAATTGGCTTTTCCGCTCCCGGGCCGACAAAACAGCTACCAGAGTGGAGGTGGAGGCTGAATCCTGGATCACTCCCCCGAAACCCTGTGGGATGCCCGTCATTTCCTTTAGCCAGTTCATTGTTGTTTCCTCCAGTTCAGCTGCGGCCGGAGAGGTTTCCCACACCATGCACTGGGCACCCAAAGTAGCCGTTACCATCTCAGCCAATATGGAAGGGTAACTGGAGTTGGCAGGAAAGTACGCAAAGAAGTTCGGGCTTTGCCAATTGGTGATTCCGGGGAGGATAATGCGGTTTACATCATCCATTACAGCCTCAATGTTTTCGCTTTTCGGGGGAGGAGAATCGGGCAGTTCCCGAAATATTTCGCCGGGTTGGACGAGACTCTTAACGGGTCGTTCTTCAATGCTTTCGATAAAATCTGCCATCCAATCTGCAATCTTATGGGCTTGTTTACGGAATTCCTGGTTGTCCATTTTAGTGAATTAAAAAAATTAGGATGTTTAAAATCATCGCAACAATGCTCTGGTTCGTTTCTAAAAAAACAATCGGTTCTTTGGATAAAGTTGAATTTGCAAAACATAAATTGAATCATAAACCTATAACAATCAACGATATAATCCCATATGAATCCAGTGTCAACCGTAACTGCCTATGAGGTACTAATAACCAATTCATCAACCCAAAACTGTTTTCGAGTGCAAAAAAAAGAATTGTTTCTTCTGTCCGGCTATAACAATGGTTGCAAATTTGACGCAAATAGTTACTTTTATTTTTTCAAGCATTCAAGTCAAGATGAATATTTTCCAAATTTAACAACTTCTTTGGCACGTTATTTGGATTTTGACATCAAATGTTAATCAAAAACTCTGAGTCATGAAAAATTCCATCCTTTTACTCGCCGCGATATCTATACTGTTTGTAGGATGCAGTAAAGATCCATTCGCTGATTTCACTATTTCCGACACGGTTGTGGGAATTGATGAAATTGTATATTTTACCAACCGCTCCATTGATGCAGAAAGTTTCGAATGGGATTTTGGAGACGGGTTCAAATCCAACAGCTTCAACGCATCCCACTATTTCGATATGGATGGGATTTACACAGTTAGCCTGAAAGCCTTTTACAATAACCGGGTAGACGAAGCATTTATGACGGTCAGTGTGATTGATGCAAGCATTGAAATTACTGTTGAGGAGTATTATGAACCGTTTTTTCTGGTTTCCGATATCAGTGTAATTCTATATGAAACCGTATACGATTGGGAACATCCAGACGACGCAATTATGGTAGCTGAGAAATTCACCAATGCCAGTGGGGTTGTTCGTTTTGACCACCTTGCCCCTAGAAGGTACTACGTGGATGTTTGGGGACCCAACCACGATAATTACGCACTTGCCGCCGAGGATGTGGGCTTTATCGAAACCCCGGTCCTGATCCCTGGAACAATAACCTATTGGACTGCTCTGGTGGATTATTACCCCGACGGAAAGAAATCAGCTCTCAGCCGCTTTGAAACAAAAGCAATGAGGAAAACTGAAGCCATGGAGCATGAAGCAAGAGTATCTGGTGAAAGAGCAAAATAATTAGGGATTAAATAGAGTTGCTTGGGGTCGGTTGGAAGTTGCGCTTCTACCCGACCCCAAACATTTTTAGGTACATTAATTCAGAACCTGATTCCTGAGAAATAGTCCCTTCAATTAATACCCCCAAGCATTTTACATTTTCTCTTCCCGAATAAATTCGCTTATTTTGCACATTATTTTTAAAACAACAGAATTCGAATGGCTAAAGAACTTACTACCCGGGCGGAAAATTATTCCCAGTGGTACAACGACCTTGTGATTAAAGCAGATCTCGCTGAAAATTCAGCAGTTAGAGGCTGTATGGTTATTAAACCCTATGGTTATGCGATTTGGGAGAAGATGCAGGCTGCATTGGACAAAAAGTTCAAGGATACAGGTCATTCCAATGCCTATTTCCCACTTTTTATACCGAAATCGTTCTTTAGCAAGGAAGCCAGTCATGTGGAGGGATTTGCCAAGGAATGCGCCGTGGTTACGCACTACAGGCTTAAAAACGACACGGTTAACGGCGGCGTTATTGTTGATCCCGATTCCAAGCTGGAAGAGGAATTGATTATCCGTCCGACTTCTGAAACCATAATCTGGAGCACCTATAAAAACTGGATACAATCCTACCGCGACCTTCCCCTTCTTATTAATCAGTGGGCAAACGTGGTACGCTGGGAGATGAGAACCCGTTTGTTCCTTCGTACTGCTGAATTCCTATGGCAGGAAGGACACACGGCCCATTCCACCATGCAGGAAGCAGTTGAGGAAACCATGAGAATGGTGCATGTATATGCTGATTTCGCAGAGAACTTCATGGCTATGCCGGTTATTATCGGTCGGAAAAGCGAAAACGAGCGTTTTGCCGGTGCTCTCGACACCTATTGCATTGAGGCCCTAATGCAGGATGGCAAAGCCTTGCAAGCTGGCACATCTCATTTCCTGGGTCAAAATTTTGCCAAAGCCTTCGATGTACAGTTTACCAGCAAGGAAGGCAAACTCGAATATGTATGGGCAACTTCATGGGGAGTTTCCACCCGTCTAATGGGAGCTCTGGTGATGGCGCACTCCGATGACCATGGCTTGGTGCTTCCCCCGAAACTCGCCCCCATTCAGGTTGTTATCGTTCCTATTTACAAGGGATTGGACCAATTGCCCGGATTGAACGCTGTTGCAGAAAAAATCAAGAAAGACCTGGAAGACAAAGGAGTTTCGGTAAAATACGACAACCGCGACACCCAGAAACCCGGATGGAAATTCGCGGAATATGAACTCAAAGGCGTTCCTGTAAGACTCGCTTTAGGACCACGGGATTTGGAAAACGGTACAATTGAACTAGCCCGACGCGACACTCTTGAAAAAAAGATTCTACCGCAGGAAAAGATTGCCGATTACATTGTTGAGCTTCTTGATGAAATTCAAAAGAACATCTATACAAAAGCATTGAACTTCAGGGAAAACAACATTACCCCTGTTTCGACATGGGACGAGTTCAAAGAGGTACTCGACACCAAAGGCGGCTTTATATCGGCCTACTGGGACGGTACAGCAGAAACCGAAGTTAAGATAAAGGAGGAAACAAAAGCTACAATACGCTGCATCCCCCTCGATACCGAGGAAAACACCGGAACCGATATTTTCAGCGGCAAACCCGGAAAATTCAAAGTTTTGTATGCCCGGGCCTATTAGTCACTTAGTCACTGGAATTTCCAAGGATAATCGGATAATCCTTATTTTTTAACAAAGCTTGCGCGCGCTATCATATTGCCACCCTCCGTTAGGATGACAATTTGATATGCACCTGCGGGAAGTGTTGCAATACTGATGGTCTGAAAACCCTTTTCAATAAAGTCGATTTTTTCTTCCATCACCACCCTACCTGTCAGGTCTATAAACCTGACAGGTATTTTGTTTTTGTTACTTAAATTCACAAACTTAAGATTTACACTTTCACCTGCAGGATTCGGGTAAACCATGAATCCTGTTGACAAGTATATCTGTTCGTATATCCCAATTGCGGCATGAAAAAAAATCGTGTCTTTCATAAAGGGCCCTCGGTTCCCCTTTTCATCCACTCCCCTGATAAAAATAAAATAACTTTCCATATTCTCCAGCGAGCTAAACGGTATCGCAAAACTAACCGAGTCGAGTGAAACACTGGGAGATGGCAAGAAATCGCCAGCAGCATATAAGGGACTCAAGATTGAGTTATCGTCCTCAAAATAGTATTCCAGGGATGTAATATTCAAGGGTTCACTGTAGAGGTTAAAAAATATTCCGGATGAAATGGGTGTCCATGCACCGCTTTTTGTTCTTGACATCGGATCGGGAAAAGCCTTATAGATCCAGGGGCTTCCGGAAGAACCATCTATGCAATATCGGAACCCTTCAATCGTGTCGAGTGGCCAGGGCTTCAAAAACGCCTTTGGGGTAAGGGGTGACCAACCTTTGCTGCTGTCTTTTACCCTGAAGAAAACCTGATGAAATCCGGGAGATAAATCGCTTACCGACAATACCTCGGAGATTTGAACCGCACCACTATTAACAGGCACATTCAAGGAAATACCTTGCCCATATGGAGTTTTGGCGTTATCGAAGAAATACTCTGCCATTACCACCTGAGGAGTAGCTTTAAAAGCTAACCCCATAAGCAATATGGTTATGAAGGCACGCATGGCTAATAGCTTTTTACTTTGATGGTTACAGGCAGTTTGTTGTCTGTAGTTGAGTAACTGCTGACATTTAACTCGTATATAACCGGGCCAACAGGTAGACCTGACAGAATATACGGCTGAGGTCCTCCAAAAGCGCCACAGTCAATCCCGCTCTCACCTGCTCCAAGGGCAGGGCTTCCTGCTTTAAGCTGCCACTTGCCATCTGTACTTGATGAGAGTGCCCCTTGGAACATCGATTCCTCGGATGCGTTGGCTTTATTGTGATTAAGAGTTCCAAAATGACTTCCTATTGAAATATTATAGCTCACGTCGGGATCGGGCAGGGCCGGCAAGGAAACATTTTCGGTACCTGCTTTGAAGAGAATGTTGTTCTTCATGTCGAAACCGGTTGGGATACTTATGATGTCAGTGTTTAACACATTATTTAAAAAAACGCCTGTGCTGCCCTCGGCAATTGTAATACCACAGGAAATAATGTTGTTCGAAACAATAAGGTTCGTAACAGCATTTGCTGTAAAAGAGGCCCATACTGCCTCAGGGAAAAAACACTCAGTGATGACAAAATTTTCTGCAGAGAATACTGAAAGACTGTATTGTAGCCAGCACCTTCTAAAAGTTATGTTATTGTCGTAAACAGTAACCGAACTGTTGAAAACGATCCCCATGATTATTGAACCGGAGGAACCTTCGTTAAAACTAACATAGCTTACAACAGCCGGAACTTTATTGGCCGAAACGCCAGGATTTTCATCGAGAAAAAATCCGGGTCCTTTGATACAGAGTCTCTTTGTACTAGTGAAACCATTGTATGAAGTCACCGAACCTTCTATCATCAAGGTGTCACCATTGTAGGCAGCATCATGTGCGCTCTGCAAATCGGCATAAATCTTTGCCGCAGCATTTTCAGTGAGTGTGTTGTTTACACGAAACGTTCCTGCCATCAGAGAAAAGGAAACAATTCCGAAAAGGAACAAAGTGAAAAGAAGTGCTTTTTTCATATCTGGTCAGATTTAGGTTATATTGTAGTTCAGGAAAAGCCCGTTTTACATGAACACCTGACACTTGACGCAGTCCTGCGTCAAAAAGAAAATTAAAATTACGGTAATTTACACCGTAAGTCAACAGGTAAACAAAAATTTATAATGAAAATCATAGAAGTCCAAGAGCATCGCGATGCAGGTGTCGGACATAGATTCTCAGATATCACCCAACCTACCTGTCAGGTCTATAAACCTGACAGGTATATTTGCGTCAATCAAAAACAATCGTCTTCTTCCCATTGAGCAGCACCCGGTGCTCGGCATGGAACAATACAGCCCTTGCAAGAACAATTCGCTCAAGATCACGCCCTTTGCGAATTAGGTCTTCGGTGGTGTCGCGATGAGAGATCCTTACAATATCCTGCTCAATAATCGGTCCTTCATCGAGATCCTCTGTTACATAATGACTCGTTGCCCCAATAATCTTAACGCCCCGCTCATATGCCTGTTTATAGGGATTTCCACCCATAAACGCGGGCAAGAACGAATGATGGATGTTAATGATTCGCCCAGGATATTTCTCTATAAACGTTCCCGACAAAACCTGCATATAGCGGGCAAGAACAACCGCATCAATATCATTTTTGGCTAAAAGCTCCAACTCTCTCTTTTCCTGTTCAGCCTTGTTATCTGAGGTTACCGGGAACACATAAAATGGAATCCTATGATAGTCGGCCATGGGCTTCACATCCGGATGATTCGATATGATAAGGGGGATCTCAACGGGATAGTCAGCAAGCCGCTGCCTCCACAAAAGCTCCTGCAGACAATGTTCGAATTTGGAAACAAACACTGCAATCCTCAGTTTCTTTCCCTTGAAATAAATTTTCCATGTTGCCCCAAGCTCTGCGGCAAGGGGTGCAAAAACCTCTTCAAGCTCGGCTGCAGGGATGCTAAAGTTTTCCATATCCCACACAACTCTGAAAAAAAAGGTTTTCTCAATTGTG
>JAIFNN010000033.1 GCA_020047715.1 Bacteroidota bacterium
AAGTGCCTGAAAAGATGATTCGGCACTCACTGCTTGCCGGAAAACGGGCAAGGTCAAATCCATTAAACCCATAACCCAATGTGCTATTTCGTGGAACACAACATTCAGCGTAAGGAACTCGAAAAACGATTTAACGTTAAATTTCCCGAGGATCCGAGATATACGCCATCATTCTTTCAATCGGCATTCAATAAGCCTTATATGCCAGTTATTACAGGCGAAAACAGGGGAGAGGTACAATTGTTCCAGTGGGGATTAATACCGCATTGGACCCGAAGCGAAGCAGCTGCTGAAAAAACCAGCTATTCTACCTTTAATACCAGGTCAGAAACCGTTTGGGAAAAGCCGGCATTCCGGAAAGCCGCCCAGCAAGGCCGTTGCCTGGTTTCCGCACATGGTTTTTTTGAGTACCACACAAGCCCGGAAATGAAAACTCCTTACTATATTCGCCTGAAAGACAATGATATTTTTGCCTTTGCCGGTATATTCGATTGTTGGAGTAATCCTGAAACCGGTGAGGTTATTCAGACCTTTTCGATTTTGACCACTACTGCAAATCCCCTGATGGAAAAAATCCACAATCTGAAGAAAAGAATGCCTGTAATCCTTCCCTGCGGCCGGGAAGAAGAGTGGATCGATCCCTCCTCGTCGAAAGAAATTGTTAATGAGTTGTTAAAACCATTCCCCGAAAGTTTATTGGAAGCTTATACCGTTTCGCGAAAAATATCAGATAAAAGAACTGACCCTTTCGATAAATCACTTATAGAAAAAGTGGAATATCATCAGGATCTTAAACTTTTTTAAGCTGGGATTTCTATTTAGACTTTATTTTGAAAACCAATATTATACAATTGTATAATATTGGTAGATAATTAATTACACAGATTCTACAGCTGGAATTCTTACAAAAAGGATCGGGATTCGCATAACAGGCACAACTTTTTTATTCAAATCAAACAATTCGCGAACTAACTTGTTTAGTATATGAGGTCCAGACATAAATCGTAGTTTTAGGTTTAGTTATTTTTGGTTATTAGGTTCTTTTTCAGGCAAGCATCTGTGAAGATGCGTTTTTTATCGTCTGGACCTCTCTTTTTTTTACTCTCGGTAATCCCCAAAACCAAAGGATGTTTCCCCAACAAGCCTAAACAAGTTACTCAGAGGAAATTAATGAATGAGTCGGCAGGTCAAAACAGTGGTTTCAGCTCGGGAATTTTTTCAAATCCACTATATTTCAGATCTAAGGAGGGCCTCAATGTGGGAGTTAAAAAACTATCTTCATTGTTAACTGTTCAAAGCAGGATAATTACGATTGTTAATAACCCAACTTTATTCGCCATAAAAAAACATGAGCGCATTGTATTTATTAAGCTTCAAGGATTTGAACAAATTGTTGATAAGCTATGTCGAAAATTTGTTCAGAGTTTCGAGTCCTTTTATTTGACTTTTTATGATTTCTGAAATATATTTGTAAGACCAAGTAAGCGATAAAAGGTCGCTCTGAAAAACGGGGATCAGATAAAACAAGGCTTCGGCTAAGTGGAAGCTACCCGGAAGATAGAGTCGCAAGGCGAAACTTCAACGTTTAAGGAGTTAAAATGAGCAAGATACTTCGAGTAGTGCTCACCCAACGCCGGGAATTATCGAAAGATGTTCATTGAGTGGTTGGCCCGAAGGGCAGAAAACAGGAAGGAAGCCTTAATCGGCATCCGGAATTTTTCACAGCAGCCAGAAGAGGATCGTAAGACCCGAATCTGCCTGATGGTTCAACGGGGGGCAGTTCAGAATCGGGGAAACCCGAAAAATGAACTCGTCAGGGTTCCTCTCTGAACCGGTCTGGAACGACAGGGAATGATGAACTGGCCATAATAACAGTAGCTTGGCATTGTCTGGAGGCTACGGCGTCCAAACAATGAAATGGGAACTTAATCTCACGATTAAGTTCCCATTTTGCTTTTATCCCCCTTGTGAAGAGAAAAATCCAATTCTGTTTTTCTCCATTTGATCAAACTTCGGTTTCTTTCCATAAGCTTTCCGAAATTGCCGTATGAACGCCCTCATATGGATGCGAATGTCAGCCATTCAGCCTATTTGCAAACATATTCGCATTAATTACAAGCCCTCTGAATCACACTGTTAATGCTTGTTTCGTGATGGATTGTTAATAACCTTGATTTTTGTTGAAATCAATGATTTCCTATCAATGAATAATTCATTTAATTTTGTCTCAATAATCACATATACTTAAAATTTCTCAAGAATGCCCTTTAAAATCTGGTTGATAGCCATATTTGTGCTGCTCTTTTTTTTTCTGGAAACAGCAATAAGCTTTTCCGTTAAAAAGGAAGAAGGTCTTTACAAACCTGACGAGAAGATTCCCTTTGCTATGAGGCTCAATAATGCCGATTCAGACCATCCCGATACTCAAGGTATCGACATACTGATAGAGTCATTCCTCAAGAAAAACAATCTCTCGGGAGCCTCCGTGGCCATAACCAGGTATGAAAAACTTGTTTATGCCAAGGGCTTTGGGATTGCGAACGATGAGACAAATGAGAATGTGCAACCGGGTCACCTTTTTCGTATTGCCAGTATCTCCAAACTGATAACTGCGGTTGCAGTCATGCACCTTTACGAGCTGGGCCAACTTTCCCTTACGGATACCGTTTTCGGACCGAATGGAATTTTAAACGACCATCGTTTCAGTAATTTCAAGGACCCCAGAATAGGTCAAATTACAGTCTCAAACCTGCTTAACCATACAGCTGGCTGGAGTCGCAAGCATGGCGACCCGATCTTCAGCTCTCTGTATATTGCACGAAAAATGAAGTCGGATATCCCGGCGGATCTTGATATGATAATAGAATTTATGTTGAACGAGAAGCTAATCTACCACCCGGGAAGTCGATACTCTTATTCTAATTTCAGTTATGCGATCCTTGGAAAGATTATCGAGAGGAAAAGTAAAATGAAGTATGAGGATTTTGTGGTAATTAACATCCTTCGTCCCGCAGGTATCTATGATATGCACATCGGCCGCGATTTGTACCACGAAAAATTCCAAAATGAAGTTAAGTACTTTGAGCCTGCAGGCTCTGCATATTGTCTGAGTGTTGACGGTTCCGGTAAAATGGTTCCCAAATGCTATGGGGGAAATGATCTCGACCTCATTGGAGCAGCTGGGGGATGGGTAGCTTCAGCCCCCGAACTCGCCAAATTATTGACGGTTATTGATGGCTTCGATTATCAGGAAGATATCCTGGCACGAGAAACCATATTTATGATGGCAAATCCTGAAATCGCTGGAAACGGTCTTTTTGGATGGAGAGGCGCAGACAAGCATGGTAGCTGGTGGCGAACCGGAACACTTTCGGGTGCTACAGCCTTGATGATGCGCCAGGAAAATGGTATAAATTGGGTAATTTTATTAAACAGTTCGGCTTATAAGCGCAACCGACTTCATAATAAAATGTCATACACTATGTTTGCCTCTGTTTACCGTACTGCAAATTGGCCTGAAATTGACCTCTTTTCTTCCAAAGGAAGTCCCCCGATAACCAAATTGGCCGAAGTTCCTGTTTTAAACCCAGAATTATGAGACCAAAGGTTTTTGTTCCTTTTATGTTTTAAGGCACTTTTTTATTTGTCGCCTCAAAATTTAATGGTACATTTAGAACTTGTAAGTAGAGAACTTTTTTTAAATGGAATTCCACAGCGCAAAGCAGATTTCCCCTGAAAATCTGAACCGAATCGATTATGACCTGTTTATTCTTGCTGCCGGTTATGAGCAGCGAAGCATTTACCTTCTTGTGGATTTCAATATCAATGCGAAAGTAAAAGTTGCACTGGCTTTTGAGGAAAAATCCAGAGAGGTTCAACGCAGAAACAATGACGTACTTCTTCTTGAAAAGGGATTCCGTTCCATGACTTTTTCAGGGGAGCAAAGCATCAATTTCGACCCGCTATTCTCAAAAATCTCAGAGAATTCCTTAAAAGATAACATTTTTGTCCTGATCGATTACTCCAGTATGACAAAAGTCTGGTATTCAGGGATTATCAATTATTTGATCGGCAATGAGAATATACACAAAAAAACTATTGTGCATTTCTCCTACACACCTGCCTTATACAATGAACCAAAAAAAGCAGGGGCGGTGAAATTCAACACGCCTGTTTCATTTCCCTCAAGGAAATCGGCTGATCCAAATAAGCCAACAGCATTGATCATTGGTCTCGGGCTGGATTATTCGCGGGCTGAGTTTCTTCAGAGAAATTTAAAACCTGAACTAACGTTGCTTCTATATGCCGATCCTACAAATGAAGTAAAATATGTTGAAATGGTTTTTAAGAACAACGAAGAAATAATCGAACAAAGCGGGATTAGAAACCTGCTCAGCTTCCCACTTGACAACCTCGAAAGAACCAATGAGATACTCACTGATCTGTGTCTCTCACTCAGAGCCAAATACAATGTGATTGTTGCCCCTATTGGGCCTAAAGCTCTCACATTGCTTGCACTACTTCTGTCTGTAAGATATCCTGATATTAGTGTCGTTCGAATCAGTCAGGGAGCGGGAGCCTCAACTTTTGAAAGGAAACCCTGTTGCAAGCCTCTAGTTTATTCTGTTGAGTTTACTCCTGAGGAAAGCGAATAAAAGCCCTGAAACCATTACCTTTTTAAACAATTTTTAAGATATTTTGTTATTGGACCGTATATTTTGTAATTCTGACTCCAAAATACCCTCACCGGTAATTTTTATTTAGAATTAATTTAAATAAAACTCATTTTTTATTAATTTTGCATCCCTAAATTTATTCAAATATGGCACAGTACGAAGTCATAATGCCCAAAATGGGAGAGAGTATCGAAGAAGCGACAATTACCAAATGGTTTGTTAAAGTCGGTGATAAAGTTATCGAAGATGACGTTTTGCTCGAGATTGCCACCGATAAGGTCGATTCTGAAATTCCAAGCCCTGTTGAAGGTGTTGTGACAAAACTATTATACCAGCAGGACGAGGTTGTTCCTGTAGGTTCGGTTATTGCAATTATCAACCTGGATCCCAATGCGGTTCCGGAAAACAACAGTGAAACAACAGAAAAAGCAGTTGAAGTTGTTTCAGAACTTCCCAAAACCGCCTCTGCTGAGAAGCAGGAAGTTATATCGCACGAAGCCGTTTCATCTTCTTCGGGCAGGTTTTACTCCCCCTTGGTTCGAAAAATCGCCAATGAGGAAAACATCTCACAAGCCGTGCTGGATACCATTCCCGGAAGTGGTAGAGAGGGCAGGGTTCAAAAACAGGATATACTAGCCTTTCTCGAAAACAACAAAACCCAAAAACCCCCTGCGCAAATGCCAGCAAGTGCCTCTGCACCGGTTCAGAAAAGCGAAGCCGTTTCTGAGAAGCCATCTGCACCTGTGCCCTTATCGGTAAGCGGAGGGGATGAAATCGTTCAGATGGACAGAATGCGCAAAATTATTGCCGAACACATGATCAAATCTCAGCAGGTTTCGGCACATGTAACCAATATGCTTGAGGCTGATGTTACCAATATAGTGAATTGGAGAAACCGGGTTAAAGATGATTTTGAAAAACGAGAAGGCGACAAAATAACCTTTCTTCCCATTTTTCTGGAGGCTATTATTAAAGCGCTCAAAGATTTCCCCATGATCAACGCTTCGGTTGACGGAGACAAAATTATTATCAAAAAACGTATCAATCTTGGAATTGCAGTGGCATTGCCAAATTACAATTTAATTGTGCCCGTGATCAAGAATGCTGATTTCCTCAATCTTGCCGGACTCACCAAGGAATTGAACCGACTTGCAAATGCAGCCCGGAGCAATAAGCTTAAACCCGAGGAGATTCAGGATGGTACTTTTACCATAACCAATTTCGGTTCGTTTAAAAACAGTATAGGAACGCCGATAATCAACCAACCACAGGTTGCCATTATTGCAATCGGTAGCATTGAGAAAAAGCCTGCGGTGCTGGAAACACCTCAGGGAGATGTAATTGCCATTCGTCATAAAATGTTCCTCTCGCTTACATACGACCATAGGATTATCGATGGCTCACTTGGCGGAATGTATTTGCGCAAAGTAGCAGACTATATTGAGGCATTTGATACCACCAGAACCATTTGATTAAACTTAAAATAAATATTATTTGACATGATTAAGGAAAGAAGATACCATATTAAAACAACAGATAAAGAAATTCTTAAAAAATGGTATGGTCTGATGACTCTCGGACGGGCTCTCGACGACAGGGCTCCGAATTACCTCAAACAAGCTATTGGTTGGTCGTACCATGCTCCATATGCAGGGCACGACGGGATTCAGTTGGCTATTGGTCAGACTTTTGACAAGGACCATGATCATTTGTTTCCCTATTACAGGGATATGCTAACAACCCTTTCTGCAGGTCTTACAGCAAATGAAATCGTTTTGAACGGAATATCAAAAGCTACCGATGTAGCTGGCGGTGGCAGGCATATGTCGAACCATTTTGCCAAACCCGAATGGAACATCCATAATTCATCTTCGTGCACAGGCAACCATCCCCTTCAGGGAGTGGGTACTGCCAGGGCTTTCAAAAGATATGGGGTAAAAGGAGTTGTTATAACCTCCCAGGGTGAATCGTCCGTTTCCGAAGGTTATGTATACGAAGCTATTAACGGAGCCTCAAACGAGAAACTTCCTGTGTTGTTTGTGTTTCAGGATAACGGTTATGGTATTTCGGTTCCAAAAAAGGACCAGACAGCAAACCGAAAAGTAGCCAATAATTTTTCAGGCTTTAAAAACCTCAAGATTTTTCACTGTAACGGGAAGGATGTTTTCGACTCGATGAACACTATGGCTGAAGCCAAGGAGTACATCGAGAAGAATGGAACCCCTGCCATTGTGCATGCAAACTGTGTAAGGATTCACTCGCATTCCAATTCCGATCGGCATGAACTCTACCGCGACGATTATGAGATGAATTATGTTCTTGCATACGATCCCCTTGCCAAGTACCGCAGGTTGCTTATTCGTTACAAAAGGTTTACCGAAGAGGAATTGCTTGAAATCGAAAGCCAGACCAAAGAAATCGTCAAGGAAGCCCACAAACACGGGATGGCGGCACCGGATCCGGATCCCAACTCGATTTATGATTTTGTTATTCCGGAAGCCTATGTTTCCGAAAAGTATCCCGAAGGTTTGCACGATTTTAAAGGTGAACCTAAAAAACTCATCGAAGGTCTTAATGAAACCCTCAAAGCCGAATTCAGACACAATCCCGACACCTTTATCTGGGGACAGGACATGGCCAATAAGGAAAAGGGCGGCATTTTTAACGTAAGCAAGGGACTACAGCAGGAGTTCGGGCCTGAGAGGGTCTTTAATGCGCCTATTGCTGAGGACTTTATTCTTGGAACCGCAAACGGTATGTCGCGCTTTAGTCAAAAAATACGCATAGTAGTCGAAGGAGCTGAGTTTGCCGATTATTTTTGGCCTGCCATGGAACAATTGGTCGATACCTCCCATGATTACTGGCGTTCGAATGGACAATTTTCACCAAATATCACGGTCCGACTTGCTTCTGGTGGTTATATCGGGGGAGGGCTTTATCATTCCCAAACCATTGAGGGCACGCTAACAACGTTCCCCGGAATTAGGGTTGTGTATCCTTCCTATGCTGATGACGCAGCAGGACTTCTGCGAACTTCGATGCGCTCCAAAGGAGTTACTTTGTTCCTTGAACCCAAAGCGCTTTATAACAGTCCGAAAGCAGCCGCTCCAATTCCTGACGATTTTGAAGTTCCTTTTGGAAAGGCAAAAGTCAGAAAAACAGGATCCGACTTAAGCATGATCACCTATGGAAACACCACTCATATGTGTGTCGAAGCAGCTGAAAAACTCGAGAAAGAACAAGGGCTTAGCGTTGAAGTGATTGACCTTAGATCCCTTAGTCCTTTGGATGAAGAGGCCATACTTGCCACTGCCAAAAAAACCGGGAAGGTTCTCGTAGTCCATGAGGATAAGGTTTTCGGGGGATTCGGGGGAGAAATTGCTGCCTTAGTAACCGAAAAAGCTTTTGAATACCTCGATGCCCCGGTAAAAAGGGTCGGCTCCCCATACACCCCTGTTGGCTTTAACAGAATTCTTGAAAAAGCAATTCTTCCTAACACCGACAGAATTGTTGCTGCAGCCATCGATTTGATCAACTATTAACTGAATTGAACCATGAAGAAAATAGCAATTATATATAGTTTCAACACCGTTAAAACTTCCAAAATAGCTGAGAAAATCAAAGATGCATTTTCATCTGAGGATGTTGATATGGTTAATGCGGAAAATATTACCCCTGAAGTTTTCGCTTCATACAACAACCTTATTCTGGGTGTGCCAACCTGGTTCGACGGCGAATTGCCAAATTACTGGGATGAGTTCATACCCGATCTTGAAGACCTCGATTTGAAGGGCAAGAAAATAGCCATCTTTGGTCTTGGCGACCAGGTCAACTACGGTGAGAACTTTGTCGACGGCTTAGGCATTATGGCAACCATAATCGAGGAATGCGGCGGTACGGTGGTTGGATATACTTCAACCGAAGGATACCGCTTCGAAGCCTCACAGGCGCAACGGAGAAACCAGTTCGCAGGTTTGGCAATTGATTATGAGAACCAGGGCACGAAAAACAAGGAAAGAGTTGCTGCCTGGGTTGAACAACTTCGCAAAGAATTTAATTAAAACTGCAATTGGGTAAGATTTTTTTCGATCTTCTTATCGATTATGAAGAGTCCGCGCGTGGACTCTTTTTTTTGATCACTTTTTCTTGACGGCCCAATTCCATCCTGCAGCAACTCGCAGGAGACATATCATTTACCCGGTTATGAATTGCAGGTATTGGATATCATGCATAGAATTTTTTTGTTTGCAAAACTAAAATCAGATTGCTTTCAGGTTTTATTTTGAGGGCAATAACCCCTCCAGCTATCAAATCGTAACAATTTAGTTGAAAAATCATCCGGATACTTACGATATGTAAGTAAACCTGCATTTCGTCAATAAATAAACGGCAAAATATATGGCATTATATAATAATTATTACTTGTTTTGCATTAGGATTTACAATTATCCGGAAATTCGGTTTATAACGATCAGGCATTTTAAATAAAAATTTATCGAAATGGCAAAAGACAGAGTATATGTTTTTGATACCACCCTCAGGGATGGCGAACAGGTTCCCGGATGTCAACTGAATACGGTTGAAAAGATCGAAGTTGCAAAAGCCCTTGAAGCATTGGGGGTTGACATCATTGAAGCTGGTTTCCCGATTTCGAGTCCGGGGGATTTCAATTCCGTTGTGGAAATATCCAAAGCCGTTACAGATCCCATTATCTGCGCCCTTACCCGCGCCGTTAAAAAAGACATCGAGGTTGCCGCCGAAGCTTTGAAATATGCCAAAAGAGGAAGAATACACACAGGAATAGGCACATCCTACTATCATATTTATCACAAACTGATGAGTACTCCTGAAGGTATTATCGAGCGTGCTGTTGAAGCTGTGAAATACGCCAGGAATTTCGTCGACGATGTTGAATTTTACGCCGAAGACGCAGGGCGCACGGATAATAAATTTCTTGCCCAGGTGGTTCAGGAAGTTATAAGAGCTGGTGCCACTGTTATTAATATTCCCGACACAACAGGCTACACCCTCCCTGAAGAATTTGGAAAAAAAATCAAATACCTTAAAGATAATGTTGAAGGTATAGATGATGTTATTATAGCCACGCATTGTCACAACGATCTGGGAATGGCTACAGCCAATACTATCTCCGGTGTGATAAACGGTGCCAGACAGGTTGAAGTCACCATAAATGGTATAGGTGAGAGAGCGGGTAACACCTCCCTCGAGGAAGTGGTAATGATTCTCAAAAGCCGCAAACACCTGGGTTTGTATACCGAGATTAACACAAAAAGAATTTACAGAACCAGCAGACTGATTTCTACGCTCATGCGCATGCCGGTTCAGCCCAACAAGGCCATCGTTGGGAGAAATGCATTTGCGCATTCGTCGGGTATTCATCAGGACGGTGTGCTCAAAAACCGTGAGAATTATGAAATAATCGATCCGAAAACAGTTGGTGTAAACGAATCTGGCATCATTCTTACTGCCCGCAGCGGCCGCGCTGCCTTGAAGCACAGGCTTGAGCGCATCGGCTACAAATTTAGCAAGGAAAAGCTCGAACATATTTATGAGCAGTTTATTACTCTTGCCGACAGCAAGAAAGATATTACCGACGACGATTTGAAAATCCTTGCCGGTAAAGAAGTCAAAGCGGAGGAATTACCAATTTCCCTGCTTGCTCTTCAGGTTTTGTCGGGAAAAGGCACTGTTCCAATGGCAACTGTGACCCTGAATATACTAGGAGAGAAACACACAGCAAGTGCTACCGGAAACGGTCCCATCGATGCTGCATTTGCTGCTGTAAGACAGATTGTCACCAAAAAGGCCAAGCTCGAGGAATTCCTTATACAGGCAATAACCCGTGGCAGCGATGATCTCGGCAAAGTGCATGTACAGGTAGAAAGCAAAGGAGTAATGTACTACGGGTTTTCAGCCTCCACAGATATCATAACTGCCTCTGTGGAAGCATTTATCGATGCCTTGAGCCAGGTCCAGTAGAAATATTACAAATAGCAAAACTGTTGAATTCAA
>JAIFNN010000219.1 GCA_020047715.1 Bacteroidota bacterium
TTCCGTCGGCAATTACCCAACGCCATCTGTATTGTGCACAATGAACCATAACAAGGGGCTCAATAATTTCGCGGGTATACGACTGACCCAGTACGTTAACACCGCTAGCTGAACCTGTAACCAGGATTGTGTCGTTCTGGGGATTGAAGCTGCGGATAATCTCCCGCACATGGCTTGCTTCGCGGGTCATCGATGCCGTATCGTTGAAAATTACTTTGCCGTTTTCAAGCTCGATTCCCAATTCCAGGTGATTCTGCTCGTTAACTCCCAGATTGGTACGGGTACGTGTACCTTCAATCTTTATCCCATTCATGTAAAAATCGTTGAAAGTTACAATGTGTTGCGATCCTTCAACAAACCACCTGCCGGTAACGGTAACAATAATCTGGCCTGTCCTAACAATCGTGTCTCCGTTAAAAACTACTGCGCATCCGTCACCAAAATCCATGGTTACCACTTTTGGAAAAAAGGTGGAATCAGGATGATCAACCGTAACGGTATAACATACATTATCACTGAAAGATTTTTTGGCATCGGTAGAATAACCACTTACATCGAGAGCTGCCAGCTCATCAGAAACCAGGTTGTCAACCTCTTCATACAAAGCATCGGCATAAGTCTCATCCTGAGCCAGGGAAAGATCCGATGCCGAAATGCTGCCTTCCTCCTCTTTGGCACATGAACTTGTGAAAATCAATGCTGCCGAAGCAAATACCATAAGTCCCATTAATACAATTTTCGTTTTCATAACTATTGGTTTTAAAATAAATATTTCAAGAAATTAATTTTTGTCCTTCGTGTGGTTTGATGTCGCAATTCCAAAAAGGTTTAACCGATAGTTAAAAAAAAATCAGCCGGACAGAAAATTTCAGCCGGCTGATGATTATTATGGGTGATATTTTTAAGGCATTTCCTTAACCTAAAAGGCAAAGGGCCTACTGATTCAAGAGACAGTTTCCGTTCATCCTGTATTGCTTGCCTCTTTCATTTGGGGAATTTACAATACTGTAAAAATCGGACAAAGAAATATACCGGGGCTCATAACTCACGCCCAGGCTTGTTAACTGGCGGTTAAAAGCGCGCAAGTGGTTTCTTGATCCTCTTTCGAGGTTATCGAAAACCATAATTATATTCTCATTCGTAACTACCTCATACAATTCCCGGATATCTTTTATATCCATTTCCTCGATCAACGCTCCGGTTCTGAAGGCACTTTCGAGTGACTCATAGCCCGTTTCGAGCAATTCGTTATACAATTCCGTGAAAGCAGGGTTGACAAAAGCACCCACTGCTCCGATCAGGGTATCTGCCTCACCATAATAGCTAAGGAGGTAATTCACCGCATTGAGGTGATTGGTTTCTGCTCCTGAAATGTTCAAGAATACCGGACTGCCCCATTTCTCATACAACATCATATATACATCCCTTGCCAGCTTTTCTTCTTCCTTCAGGCTCTGAAGCGCAGCCAGCTCTGAATCCGTAAGAGGACCGGTCTCAACGATTCCTGATTTTAAGTTTGCATCTATTAACGAGCTGGTGCCGTCATCACTGACATTTAGAATACTTGCATAGGTAATGTCATCTTCTTTCGGGGGATTCTTTTCGCAAGCACTGAATCCGACAAATAGCATGGAAATTAATCCACTGATAATAAAGCTTCTGAATATAGTTTTCATCTTTTTAATTTTTTTAATATTATACATACGTTTCCCATTCAGCCACTGGCCTTAAAAAAGCCCGACTGTTAATTAACCAACACTAAGATTTTTGGAAACCTGAACCTTGTTGCAGGTTCAGGTAAGATTAATCATTATTTTGAGGCGGGAGTTTCATTAAAGTCGCAGATCCCGTTTTTATCGGCATCAACAAAGTTGCGGCCTCTGTTCTGTCCCTGGCCTCTACCCTGCCCCTGGCCTTGTCCCTGACGCTGACCCTGCCTTTGCCCCTGTGCATAGCAGTTTCCATTTCCGCGTCCATTCCTGTTGGCTCGCACAGCTTTACCCATGCCATTGTTATCGCAAACCCCGTCGTTGTTGGCATCAACAAAGGCCGGGCCTCTGGCTGTGGTAGTGTTTTGCCTTGGCTGAACTTCATTGTTCTGCGCGCTGGTGATTGTAGTTACTGCGATTAATGCTAATCCTGAAATAATAAGTTTTGTGTTCATTGCCATAAAATTTAAATTGTTTATAAATACGTTAATTTCGATTTCTTCGTCCATATTGTCTGCCATAAGGTCCGCCCCTGCCCGAATTCTGCATATGTTCGTCGCCGGCAAACATCTCGCTGAACAATAATTCAAGCTTTGCCTGCTGATCCGGGTCGCATATTTGTTTAAGGCTCAAATAATATTCAAAGCTTACTTTCTTGAGAGATGCGTGCAAAATCCCAATAGTATCGGACAACTGATTCAGTTTTAAAGTATCGCTTTTACTTGCCGACATTTCTTCCAGCATCTGATAACGCTTTCTGGAAAGTTCAGCGTTAATCTGCTGGATCTGTTGCCTGAATACCGGATTGTATTCCGAGAACCAATTCATCTGCTCACGGCTCAAATTAAGCTGTTCCCTGAAAAAACGACCGCTGTAGCGGATCGATTCATCGCTGGCTTGCACCAGGCCTTGTGAGTCGGTAATAACTGATTCCATTGGGCGATAACGGTGATAAATAATAGAAGATATGGTTGCCAGATTCAAGACGGCCAATACAATAACAGCCCAGATCATATACTTGCAATTGTTCGTTGCCTTCATATTCTTTCGTTTTATTCGTTAGAAAGCATTGAAACGGATTCGATTGCCATATCGTCCATCATTGCCAGTTCAGCAGGCATTCGATCGGGGGAGGTATTGGCGAAGCCTCCCAGTAAAACTCCCGCAAAAACAGCCGCCGCCAATGAAGTCGTTATGATTGCCGGCCGGAGCACCTTCATGAATACAGGTTGGTGCACAGGCCTTTCTACACTGGAACTTTCAATCCCCTCCATTATTCTTGTTACTAAAAAAGGATTCGACTGTATTTCCCGCTCCTCGTTTATTACCCGGTTCAGAAGTTGGGTTTGTGCAAAAGCAGAGGCACAACTCTCGCATCCCTTCAGGTGGTTTTCAACCTGAGTCCTGATATTGCCGGGCAAGTTGCCCTGGCAATAAGCGTCCAGTTCTTTTTGGCATAGTTGACAATTCATTTTAATTGATTTTTATGGTTAGAAACAAAACTTATTTTTTTCCTACGGTATATTTTAACTTTTTTTCCAAAACGGGGATAATTTTTTTCGGAGATTTGCTTTCGCCCGCTGAATAAGGGCTTCTACAGCTCCCTCGGAAGTATTCATGATCTCTGCAATTTGTTTCTGCGACAAGTCCTCATATTTGCTCAGCACTATGGCAACCCGCTGCTTTTCCGGCAGCTGGTCGATAGCGCTGCGAACCCACTTGCGATGCTCCTCTCCAATAAGAAGATCTTCAGGGTTCTCGGAGTCGCTCGCAGGAAGTCTGTGCTCCTTGTCAGTACCTAAAAGGGAATCGATTCGCTGTAGGATAATAGCCCCAGCTGATCGACGTACCTTATTTAAAGAGGCGTTAACAGCTATCCGGTAAATCCACGTCGAAAAATTGGAGTTTCCCTTAAATCCCGATAAAGACTGAAAAGCCTGAATAAAAACTTCCTGAGTCAGATCGTCAGCATCTTCCTTGTTATGCACAAAGCCGATACAGGTGCGGAATATCATATGCTGGTAACGTTCCACAAGAAGTCGGAACATATCCCGTTCGCCCTGCAATACCTGTTTTATTACGTCACTGTCGGACATGGTTGAATTTGGTTGGTAAAGCGAAACCTCATCCCCGTTTGCTGATCTCGGTCAGGGCCTTGGCATCAACAATCAGTATGTCTTTTTCATCCAGTTTTATGATGCCATCCTTTTCGAATGCCTTAAGCAATTTGACTGCGCTTTCCGTAGAAATCCCGGCAAAATCGGCAATGTCTTTCCTCGAAAGCAACTGGAAAACGTTTGGGCTTTCGGGTTTTAATCCCTCTATATATAGGAGTGTATCAGCCAAACGGCCGTTCATCTGCTTGTACATCAGATTATTCACCACAGTAATGAGGTCTGAGTTCTGTTCGCAATATCTCTTGATAATACTATAACCGAACTCTCCGTTTTGCTTGACAACTTTAGCGATCGCTTCCTTTTCAATGAGAAAAACCTGGCAATCGGTTAAGGCAATGGTTGAATAGGTGAATGTGCTTTTCGTGAAAACAGCAGAAAGGCCAATAAAATCCCCGGGATGCAGAATACGGAGGTTATAATTTTTAGTACCATCCCCTTCAATGTACTGTTTTGCCAATCCCCTGATAATAAACAGAACGTAGGAGGCGAAAGCGCCCTGCTTGGTAAGGTTGTCGCCCTTGCGAAACAGCACCTGCGTTTTACTTTCACGCACCAGTTCCATTTCGTCCTGAGAGAGCAACTGAAAGCAAGCTGCCTGAATATCGCAAATAAAATCCTGATCGGTTTCGAGTATCGTTTTCATTTCTGTTTTTTCAAAAATCCCGCATAAAGTTAACCAAAATCAATTAAAAACTTGTCCCAATTCAATTCGGGGCTTATCCAATTACCGGCATGATTTTTCCACTGATATTGTTAATCAGGGTATTTTTGTACAATTAATAATTAATAAAAAACAATATGTTATACACAAATTTAAAACACATCGAATCAGCAGCTGACCACAACAAGATTATCAGCGAAAACGAAAATGTAATGGTAATATGCGGCAGAATGGGTCCGATGTGTATTCCCGTTTACGGAATAGCCGAAGAACTTGAAGAACAATACTCCCACGTTAAATTTTACGATCTGGAATTCGACAATCCCGAATCATATGTTATTCGTCAATTACCTGAAGTACGCGGATTTATGGGTATTCCCTTCACAATTTATTACAAAAACGGAAAAGTTGTAAAGGCTACTTCCAGCATTCAGTCCAAAGAACAGGTTACAAGCATACTTGATAAAGAATTTGCTGCAACCGTAAAAGCATAAACCTATGAATCCGGAAAATCATTATGATGCAATTGTGATCGGGGCAGGGCCAGCAGGCCTCACGGCAGGAATTTACCTGTCGAGGGCCAGGCTGAAAACCCTTATTATTAATGAAGGTACAGTTGGAGGGCAAATGGTGCTGACTCACGAAATAGCGAACTATCCGGGGGTGGAAAACATAAGCGGCTACCAGCTGGCCAACATAATGAAAAAGCAAGCTACATCCTTCGGATGCAAGATCAAATCGAATATTACCATTTCAAGCCTTTCGCTGGAGGGAGAGTCGAAAAGCGTTACTCTTTCTGATGGAGCAAGCTACACGGCTGAAAGCATGATCATAACTCCCGGAGGCAGATCGAGGAATCTAGGTGTTTCCGGTGAAGACAGTTTCAAGGGAAAGGGTATTTCCTATTGTGCTACTTGTGACGGGGATTTTTTCACGGGAAAAGAGATTGTGGTTGTAGGGGGAGGTAATTCAGCACTGGAGGAAGCCGTATCTCTCACCAAATATGCCACCAAGGTTACCATTGTGCACCAGTTCGATCATTTTCAGGCCTTTGAACATGCTGTGGAAGAGGCAAAGAACAACCCTAAGATTCATTTTATAATGGAATCCTCAATCACGGCATTTTACGGCAGTGAAAATCTGGAGAATGTTGACATAAAGAATCTTAAGACCGGGGAGACTTCGAATTTCAAAACCGATGGGGTTTTTATCTTCATAGGCTATGTGCCTAACACCGAGTTTTTACAGGGTAAGATTGAGATGAACAAATGGGGTGAGATCCTTGTGAAACCGGATATGTCGACAAGCATTGAGGGCGTGTACGCCGCTGGCGACAGCATTGCAAAGCGCTACCGGCAGGTTACTACTGCTGTTGCAGATGGCACCATTGCTGCTTTGGCTGCATCCAATTACGTTCATGATGCGAAAGAAAAGCGTAAACAATTGGTTCTGGGTTAAGAATATCATTTAAATATAATATATGCAAACCGCTCTTATTATTACAGCAGTAGTTGTTGTTGCTTTTGTTCTCCTTGTATTAAAAGCGCGTTCGGCGATGAAAAATATCCCTGAGGTAGAGGATCATAAGAAGATACTTACCCTTACGGACAAAAATTTCCAGACGCTTGCCAAAAACAAGGTAATGTTGGTGGATTTCTGGGCAGGCTGGTGTGCTCCCTGCAAGTTGATGGCACCTGTATTAAATGAGGTAGCCGATGAGCTATCGGGCAATTCCCATGTAGGGAAGGTGAATATCGAACAGTTTCAATCCCTCGCACAAAAGTATCAGGTCAGAAGCATTCCAACCTTCATTCTTTTCAAGAATGGTAAAGAAGTAAACCGCTTTGTGGGGGTTAAGACAAAAGATTTTCTGATTAAACAAATCCAAAGCGCATAGGATCATGATAAGCATAAGTTCATACTCTGATTTTATTGAAAAGTCGGCAGGGTCAGATAAATCCTTCCTGCTATTGTACAAGTCGGGCAGCGAGCAGAGCAAGTGTGCAATTCACAGTCTTAACAGCGCCGGGTCGGGAGAAAACACGGTTCCTGTGTTTATGGCTGATGTAAGTCATGTTGATGATATTCATCTCCGATTCGGTATCACCAGCGTTCCCTCCCTCCTGGTGTTTGGTAACGGGGAGTTTGAAAACACCATAAAAGGATGCCAGGACAGCAATTATTACAAGGCCCTTATGGAGAGTGCGTTTTTTCAAGCAAAGGCAAAGGCAGAAGGAAAAGTGGCAAAACGCGTCACAGTTTATTCAACCCCTACCTGCAGCTGGTGCAACACCCTGAAATCATGGTTGCGAAAAAATCATGTTCAATTCAGCGAGGTTGATATTTCAAGGGATGAAAGAGCTGCTCAGGATCTTGTTAGGCGATCGGGTCAGCAAGGCGTTCCCCAAACAGAGATAAACGGACAGATTGTAGTGGGATTCAACCAATCGAAGCTGCAGGAACTTCTCGAAATTCAATAAACCGAAATGAGACAAAAAATACAGTATTTCCCGGTCACAAGTTTCGCAGTAATCATGGGGCTTCTTGGCCTCAGCATTGCCTTTGGAAAATTTTACCACCTGCAATGGCTGCCAAAAGCGTTTTTCGATGTATCACTCTTTTTCGTCCTTGGGCTATTCTTCATATTCACGGTTCTATATGGATTGAAACTAGCCCTGTTCCCTGAGGAGGTTAAAGCAGATTTCCACCACCGGATCCGCATCAATTTTTTTTCCGTCATAAGTATTTCCCTCTTACTGTTTTCGATAGCTTTTTACGCTTTCTACCCAATGCTGTCAATCGCATTCTGGTGGTTGGGTGTATTATTGCATACCATATTCATGTTCAAAACCATAAGTTTCTGGATTCAACACAATTTCGAAATACACCACTTTAACCCGGCCTGGTTTATCCCCGTTGTGGGAAATATCCTGATACCGGTAAGCGGTGTGGATTTTGCGCCAATCCTTTTCTCTTATTTCTATTTTGCGGTGGGTTTCTTTTTCTGGATCGTGCTATTTACTCTTTTTTTATATCGTGCGATATTTCACGCGCAGCTTCCAGACAGATTCATCCCAACTTTTTTCATCCTTCTCGCCCCTCCGGCAATAGGATTTATTTCTTACATCAGGATTGCACAGAGTTGGGATAGTTTCTCGGTACTCTTGCTGCTGCTGACCTACTTTTTTATCATACTGCTCGGGGTAATGTACAAAAGCTTCTACCAGATTAAATTCTATATGTCCTGGTGGGCTTTTACCTTCCCGCTGGCCGCAGCAACAATAGCCTCAACCGTTGCTTTTCAGATAACCCATTACACCTTCTTTAAATTTGCAGCCTGGTTGCTTCTTCTTACTTTGATCGCAGCAATAGGGATCGTTGCTTTTGTAACCGTAAAATATATGCGTAAAGGCGATATTTGCATCAAGGAAGATTAATTATTTAACGGAAAAATAACTCCATAATGAAAACAAAATTAATAGCACTGGTCTTCACAATATTTGGTTTTTTTGCAGGTATCGTTTTTACAGGGATTGCAATCAACGCTTCGGCTGGGAAAATGATGCTTAAGGAGATGAAAAGCCCCTACGACTATGAAAAAACCGTTGAAACCATAGTGAACAGGGTTAATTTAATGCCCGAATGGCACACCGTAACCGTTTATGACATGAATAAAGAGGTAATGGAAAACGGAGGTAAAGCCATTGGAAAATATAGCATAATCAAATATTGCAGCGGAAAATACGCTTCGGAAATGCTTATGAGTGACGACAGAAAGCCCATGGGTGCCATGATGCCCAAAGCCTTTGCTGTGTATGAAAAATCCGATGGGCAAGTATATGTTTCAACAGCCAATGGAGCTGTAATGGGTAAACTTTTTGGAGGCGAAACTGAAAATCTTATTGAGAAAGTTTCACTGGAAGTGGAAGAAATGCTCAGATTCATGAATTTCAAGTTCAGTCTCTTTTAAACGATGGATTTGGATAACTGAACCCTCATTTTTTCAGTAAAATGTTTATCCCGAATAACAAAACAACAACTAAAATAAAAATACCATGAAAGAGTTACAACCCATCAACCAACAGGTAATCCTGGATATTACCGAATCAAAAGATGAACAGCGCACAGCTTCAGGAATCATCATTCCGGAAACCGCAAAAGAAAAACCCAAAACAGCGCCCATTGTGGCCATGAGCACAATCGAAAATGCCGAGATCAAGCCCGGCGACGAAGTTCTTTTCAAGCCATACACGGGCACAGAGGTGGAATTTGGGGGAAAGAAATACCTGATTCTCCCCTATTCCGAGATCCTTGCCAAAATTGTTTTCACCGAGGAAATTTAAACTTCAAGGAATGGAATACTATTTCAGCACGGTTGTTAGAGAAGACTTCCCCGCGGTTATTGCAAAAACAACCGATGCCCTAAAGAAAGAGGGCTTCGGAATTATAACCACGATAGACATGCAACACACCCTAAAAGAGAAGCTGGGAGTAGAATTCAAGAAATACACCATTCTTGGTGCCTGCAATCCCGGCTTTGCCCATAAAGCAATCCAGGTTGAGGAAAAAGTTGGCACTATGCTTCCCTGCAATGTTCTCGTAATTGACAAAGAGAACGGAACCACGGAAGTAGCCGCCGTGCACCCACTGGCATCGATGATGGCCATTGGTAATACCGACCTGCAACCCCTGGCTGCGGAAATAACCGAGAAACTCAAAAGAGTTATTGGCTCCCTTTGATAATTCTGTCGGAACTCATACCGTTACACTGCTGTATTAAGCAGAAAAAGGATCGAATTGATCCTTTTTCTGCTTAATACATATACCGGAGGTTGACAACCTGAAAACAATTATTGGAATACTTTAAAATCAGAAGAATACGATTTAATAAAGTGAAAAGGGGCCTTAACTCTTCCGGCAAGGATTTCTCCAATCTCGAGAATTTCAGGATCATTGATATCATAGTACCAGTTTACCTTAATTGATTTTTTATACTCATTCAATTTCCCCAAGGATTGCAGGATTTCATAGATATTCCTGATGGAAGCCGAATCGGCATAATCAATTTTAAGGTTTACAATAGTTTCTTCCGGTGCGTTCTTCATGTTCTCATCAATCCAAGTGCGAACCGGCTTAAAAAAAACTTTGGGATCACTAACAACTGAACAACCCTTAAATTCAATATGTCCCTGTTCACATATTACATCAAAGGATTTTGGTGTGGCATTAATAACGAGTTTCTGCATAATAAAATAAATTTTGGTAGTTCGCATGCAAAAAACAATTCGTCTGAGGAATGAGTAAAGATATTACAAATTGATGTCTAATTCCATTTTTCAATAAATTCACCTTTCGAATCCCATTCTTTGCAAAAAGCAACCCACAGAAATCATATCTCACTGCAATTTAAACGATTACAATGGTAAAGTAAAGACGGAGCCAATCTTTTTCAAATAATTGGGACACGTAAACACCAATCTTAGATATCCCTTGGGAATAGAATAAAATGGTTTCGTCCATGAAATTATTAACTATACATACATAATAAAAGCCTCTATCAAAAGGTGTGGTTTCAAGTCAAAAATTACTTGAATTTTAATGTATCGGTTAATAATTTTGATAAAAAGTTTATAATTAAAACCCCCCTGCTTCTTGCATATAACTTTTACATGGCGTATGTAAACTGTTAACTACACGATTTTTCAGTTCTCATCGGGTTGAAATATTAGCTGATATGAGATCCTTAATTAGAAAAATTGAAAGCATAAACAATCGCTATCCGGGCTGCGTGAGAAAAACACTGTCGTATCTGGAACTGATTTTCCTGATTGCCTCCATCCCCATCACCTTCTTCTTTTCAAACCTAATTCTTGGATTGGATTTAAAGATTTTTATACCGGAATACTCTATATTCGGACTGACTATCCTGG
>JAIFNN010000085.1 GCA_020047715.1 Bacteroidota bacterium
CCTGAGGGAAGGAAATCCTGATTTGGAACCTGAATATGTAAACTCCGTCGAGTTAAGTTATCAGAAAAATTTCGGGAAATCGTTTTTTGTGCTAGAGTCGTACTACAGAAATACCCAAAATCTTATCACTCGAATGATGTACCAGGATCCCACACTTCCTGATGTGGTTATTATGACCTCCAAAAATATCAACAGCGACAACTCCCTTGGTGGAGAATTTATGCTTAACCTCGCAGTCAAAAAGTGGTTCAATGTAAATGCTACCCTAAATGTTTACCGTTATTGGCTCGATGGTGTTATTGATGGCGAAGACATCCTCAAGACTTCAAATAACTGGGATACACGATTAAACAGCTCATTCTTTCTTTCCACAAAATCCAGAATTCAGGCAAATGTAATGTACAATGGCCCTTCTGTTACAGCTCAGGGCGACAGGGGATCATTCTTCTTTGCAAATCTTGCCTACCGTCATGATTTCCTCGACAGGAAGCTTTCTGCAACCCTTTCGGTTCAGGATATCTTTGGTACCATGAAACACGAATTCAGCACCTATAGCCAGAGTTTAAACAATACCATGAAATTTGAACGGGAACATCAGGTCGTCACCCTGACACTCAGCTATAAACTCAACAACTTTAAAACCCAGGCCCGCAAGTCGGAGGATTCTGACATAAAAATGGACGACGGTTCCGGAGGCTTTTAGCGAATTTATAATTCTTTAACATTAACTTCTTCTGTATGGCATAGATATTGAATCAATGCGGTATCTTATTTTATAATTGTTGCTATCGATAATGCTATGCGTTTAATATCTATTGTATTTCTTTTATTTTTAGTTGTCTCATCGGAAGGAAAGTCAGTTTACAACGATGAGCCGCAAAAATCCTTTTCCGTATCGGGGTATGTCAAGGATGCTGCTACGGGGGAGGTTTTGATTGCGGCAAGTGTATATATTAAAGAGCTGGGTTCCGGCACTGTTACAAATCCTTACGGGTTTTACTCCATCGGTCTGAATAAGGGATCTTACACGATTGGGGTGTCCTACATTGGATATAATACCTTTGAGCAGATACTCGATCTGAACAGTGACCTGATCCTAAACATTGAATTAAAACCAGAGGCTCGTCAACTCGAGGAGGTTGTGATAAGCAGTGTAAAAAAAAACAACAACGTTAGTTCTTTGGAAACGGGAACCAGCCAGCTGCAGATAGAATCAATCCGGCGGATACCCGCTTTTATGGGTGAGGTGGATGTTATTAAGGCTATACAACTGCTTCCGGGGGTTGCCGTCACCTCCGAAGGTTCTTCAGGTTTTAGCGTCAGGGGAGGGGCCAGTGATCAGAATCTCATTTTGCTCGACGAGGCTACCGTTTATAACGCTTCACATCTTATCGGTTTCTTCTCTGTGTTTAACAACGATGCCATCAAAGATGCCAAGCTCTACAAGGGCGACATTCCCGCCAGTGCCGGGGGAAGGCTTTCCTCCCTTCTTGAAGTTCGGATGAAGGATGGCAATTCGAAGAACTTTTCAGCCACCGGTGGAATCGGTACCATCTCGAGCCGGCTCACCCTTGAGGGTCCAATTATCAACGAGAAAACCTCCTTCCTGATCTCCGGAAGACGCATGTACGCCGACATTTTCCTCCCCCTGGCAAAAAACAAAGACCTGAAGAACAATAAACTTCATTTTTATGACCTGAACGCCAAGGTCAACCACATTATTAATGATAACAACCGGATATTTATTTCCGGATATGCGGGCAGGGACGTTTTCAAAAACGAATTTGCCGGAATGGATTATGGCAACAATACGATAACCCTGCGCTGGAACCACCTTTTCAGCAAGCGCTTATTCAGCAATTTCAGCTTTATCCGCGCCAACTACGATTACGAATTGGGTACCCAGGCGGAACGTCCGGATGGTTTCGAATGGAAATCAAACCTGGAGGATCATTCTGTAAAGGCCGACTTTACATATTATTTGAGTCCAGGTAACATCATCAAGTTTGGTGCAGCCACAACCTATCACCATTTTTTACCCGGATCAGCACGGGGAACCGGATCTGAATCCCTTTTCTCAGAGTTCATTCTGCCCGACAATTTCGCTTTGGAGCATGGCATTTACGCAATGTCAGAGAACAAAATCGGGAAAAATCTATCAATTAAATACGGGCTTCGAACTTCGATATTTCAGAATGTCGGAAAAGCAACGGTTTACAATTTCGATGAGGCCTATAACTCTATCGATTCCACTGTTTACGAATCAATGGACTTTTACAACAGCTTTTCGGGCCTCGAGCCAAGGTTGGGTATAACCTATATGCTCGGGGAATTCACATCCATAAAGGCCTCCTATGCGCGAACCCGGCAATATATTCAATTGGCACAGAATTCTACTGCCGGAACCCCTTTGGATATCTGGTTCTCAGCAAGCAAAAATATCAAACCTCAGGTATCTGATCAGGCTTCACTGGGGCTTTTCAGGAACTTCGCAGATAATTCAATCGAGACTTCTATAGAAGGTTATTACAAGAAGATGACAAATACCATCGATTTCAAAGACCATGCAGCGCTTTTACTGAATCCCAAACTGGAGGGAGAAACTCGAATCGGTGAATCATGGTCAGGCGGGATTGAATTTCTGGTAACCCTAAACCTCAACAAACTGAACGGATGGGTTGGCTATACCCTGTCGAGAACAGAAAGAACCATTGCGGAAATTAACGATGGCAAACCCTATGCAGCTCCTTACGACAAGCCCCACAATATTTCCGTGGTCTTAAATTACCCGATTACCAAAAAACTTCATGCGGGTGCAAACTGGGTCTATTCTACCGGAAATCCTGTAACCTTCCCCACCGGGCGATATGAGATTTTAGGCGCTGTACTCCCAATTTACAGCAAAAGGAACGCCTATAGGATGCCCGATTACCACAGGCTTGATTTGTCGCTTACCTATTCCAAAATGCCCAAACCCGGCAAAAAATGGCAAAGTGAATGGAATTTCTCGCTCTACAATGCTTATGGAAGGCATAATGCATGGGCTATTAATTTTGTGCAGGATGAAAACGACCCGAACATTACAAAAGCCGAATTAACCTACCTTTTTTCCTACATTCCTTCCATCACCTATAATTTCAAATTTTAGGCCATGAAAAAAACATTTTTATACCTAAGCTTTTCCTTGCTCTTAGCATTTCCAATCATACAATCCTGTACGGAGCCTTATGATATTGAACTCGACAACAGCTATGCCCGACTTATCGTTTATGGTGAGATAACAACAGATACCACTGCTCATGTTATCAGGCTTACCCGGAGTGCCGACTATTATTACAATTTGCCTGCCGAAGGGGTATCCGGGGCCATAGTTAGAATTAATGACGGTATTCGTGAGATCGCCCTCTCTGAAAGCGAAACTGAGCCTGGATCATACCAAACAGGAGCAGACTATTATGGAGTCCCCGGAAGGTCCTATTCCCTTACAATCGATAATGTTGACATCAACAGAGACGGTGCAATCGAAGCTTATTCGGCAAGTTCGGAGCTTCCATTTATGGCTGCGCCCGACAGTATTCGGCTCAATTATGCCCGATATCCCTTTTTTCAGGGAAGCGAGATTCTTCTTTTTGCCAAAGATCCAGCCGAAACCGAAGATTTCTATGCCTTTAAAGTTGTGAAAAACGGAATTCAGCAAACCGACTCCCTGCCTGAGATTATTGTGCAAAACGACCAGCTTTTCAACGGCAATTATACCAACGGCGTTTCCGTGCAGTTCCTTGATGACGACAAGCCCGGGGAAAAAGTCTCGCCCGGCGACACTATCGTTTTCGAGATGTTCGGTATCACTTCCGAATATTACAATTTCATTGTACAAGCCCAGACTGCCCTCTTCGGCTCAAATCCGCTTTTCAGCGGTCCACCCGCGAATGTCACCACCAATCTTAGCAATGGAGCGCTGGGATTTTTTGCCGGGGTGAATGTGAGGAGGGTTGGGGCAGTTGCGCCCTGAGTCCCGGGGAATTGTCACATATCGCATATCCCAAGCCCAAAAGGTCTTAAACCTTGAGGGTTGATGATTCATTTTCCTTTAGATTTATCTTCCAATTTTTCCGATATTTACACAAAATTAATTTTACTCTGCCCCTATGCGCGCTTCTCCAAACCATCTCATTGTTATCTTCGGAGCCTCGGGCGACCTTACCCGGCGGAAACTTATTCCGGCTCTTTTCAACATTCTAAAGCAGAACCTGATGCCCTCAAATTTCGCGATACTGGGAGTCGGTCGCACCGAAATGAACAACGAGATTTTCAGGGACGAAATGAAATCTTCACTTGCCACATTTTCCGAAATTCAATCGACAAAAGACAAGGATGCGCTTGAAAAGTTCCTGTCACTGCTGTTCTACTGCGCCATCGATACCTTTAAGCCCGAAGCCTACGAGGCTCTGAAGAATAAGGTTGACCATCTGGATTCCGATTTCAAACTCGACGACAATATCATTTTCTATCTGGCAACTCCCCCTAACCTATATGACAAGATTCCCGCGTTTCTCGCCAATCAGGGTCTGAACCGGAAAACCCACAAACTGATTATAGAGAAGCCTTTCGGCAACGATCTTGACTCCGCCAAAACATTGAACCGGGAACTTTTGAATTTTTTCACCGAAGACCAGATTTACCGCATCGATCATTATCTTGGCAAGGAAACCGTTCAGAATATCCTGGTTACGAGGTTCTCCAACCACATATTCGAGCCTATTTGGAATCGCAATTTCATTCACCATGTGGAGATTACAAGCGCGGAATCCATTGGGGTTGAAAAGCGGGGAGGGTATTACGACAATTCAGGGGCCTTGCGCGACATGGTGCAGAACCATCTTCTCCAATTAGTTGGCCTAATTGCGATGGAACCGCCCATATTGGCCGACTCGGTAAATATCCGAAACGAAACACTTAAAGTATTCAAATCCTTACGACCGTTAAGCCAGGAAAACATCCGAAAAGATATTATTCGCGGGCAGTATCTCCATTCAACGATAAATAACGAAAAAGTTCTGTCTTACAGAGATGAGGAAGGTGTCCGGCGCGATTCCAAAACAGAAACCTATGCTGCCATGAAATTCTTCATAGATAACTGGCGGTGGAGTGGGGTGCCTTTCTATTTGAGAACAGGAAAGAAGCTGCCTACCCGCGTTACCGAGGTGGTAATCCATTACAGGCAGACGCCTCACCATTTGTTTTGCAATACCCTTGGACTCCCGAACGACTCCAATCAGCTGGTTATCCGCATTCAACCCGACGAGGGACTGCTGATGAAGTTTGGTATGAAAGTTCCCGGGGCAGGTTTTACCGTGCAAAATGTAAATATGGATTTTCACTACTCTTCGTTAACCGACAAGAAAATCCCTGAAGCGTACGAGCGTCTATTGCTCGATTGCATGCTCAACGACTCTACCCTTTATGCCCGTGGCGATACCGTTGAAACCACATGGGAGTTCATTAACCCGATCCTTGAGGCATGGAAGGAAGATGCAGGCATTCCACTCTATGGCTATCCTTCCGGCACCTGGGGACCTGATGTTGCCGACTCCCTGATAGAAGAACCCTGGCTGAAATGGCGTCACCCTTGCAAAAACCTTACCGACGATGGAATCTATTGCGAACTCTGAAAAGAAACCGAGTGTTTTTGTCTTCAGGAATATTGAGGCGATGGCCGCTGAAATCTTCGAAATTCTTGAGTATGAATTTACCCGTGCGATTGCGGAAAAAAAAACCTGTCATATCGCTCTCTCAGGGGGAAGCACGCCCCTTAGGATATTCGAATATCTTGCCAGGCTGCCCTTGGAAGGTATTCGGTGGGAATTTCTCCACATATATTGGGGGGATGAGCGTTGTGTGCCCATTGACGACCCGGAAAGCAATTACGGAAATGCATGGAAAACCCTATTGAGGTTAATCGATATCCCTCCGGATAATATTCATCGCATACGAGGCGAAGATGATCCTTACAAGGAAAGTCTCCGGTACTCGGATGTTTTAAGGAAATACCCGCCCTTGGTGAACGGGTTTCCCGTTTTCGACATTGTCTTGCTAGGACTGGGAGAGGATGGGCACACCGCCTCAATCTTCCCCGATGCTATGGAGCGGATTGCAAGCAATGAATTGTGCTATGTAGCTGAACATCCCCAAACAAATCAAAAGCGAATAAGCTTTTCGTTAAAGCTTATCAATAATTCGAAAAATATCGTTTTTCTGGTAACCGGAGCGTCAAAAGCAAAAGTTGTCGGAGACATAATTGCTCATAAAAAGGGATTTGAAAATCTGCCGGCCTCTTATGTTAAGCCCACGAGCGGTGAGCTGAAATGGTTTTTGGATGAAATGGCAGGAAAGGGGTTGAAGTAGTTATTCAATATCCCCTGAAGACCCAGTAAATCAAAGAGGCGGGAGAGTTTTTAATTCTTCCGCCTCCTGTGTTTTGAAACACTATCGTCTTTTTTTTTCTTCAAAGTCTTCTTTTTTTAATTTAACAAGGGGCAAGTTGTTTAAAAATAAACCTCTATCTGGCTTCTCTTTCTTACCAGAATCTCCGGACGGTTGTCCCAGATGCTTACCAAACCGGTTACAGCGACGTTCCTGTTGATGAAGTAGCGGTCGGGGCGGTGGCTGTACCTTCTTGCGTTTTTACCTGAAACGATTACACTGAAATCGTGGTAAGGGTAAGGTGCACCAAAGAACAGGTAGTACTCATCGGTATTTCTTTCGTACCACACATCCGATACCTTGCCAAAAACTCTGGCTATTTCACCTACATAGCGGTCGGCATCATAAGCCGAAATCGTATGGATTCTGTAACCGTAAGGATAGTACCAGTAGTCGTATTGCGGGTACATGTACCTGTATTCGTTGTACATTGTTACGTCCCAGATAATCTCCAGCCTGCGGGGCTCTGCGTAAGGATAATAGGTTCTCCGATATTCAACAGGGTGATGCACGTAATTGGTGCTTGTGTTTACAGTTCTCACCGTGCGGGTTCGTTCGGGGGTTCTGTAAGCCTGTCTCTTTTCAACATACACCGGTTCGTTTCGGGGAACATACTCTCTGTTTCGATTCACGTCTGATTCTCTGGCATTTCCAACAGTGCGGTCTCCACCTTGAGGCCTCACTCCTGTAGTATTTCTGTTTCCATTGTCTCTGTCGGGATTCACTGTTGTTCCTGCTTTTCTCGGGGGATTCTGGTTTCCATCGTTTACAGTTCGGGGGCGTTCCTGTTCAACAGAGCGGTTCGCAGGGGTCACAGTCTGGCGGGTCTCAACGGTCCGGGTAGTGGTTGTGGTTCTGGCCGGAGGTGTTTCCCTGTTTCTGGACTCGTTGTAAACAGGTTCTGCTTTTCTTTCCGAGGGAGCTGTTCTGGCTGGCTGTTCCTGTCTATTTTCAGCAGGGGCCGCAGTTCTTGCAGGTGCTGCTTGTCTGTTTTCGGATGGGGCAACAGTCCGTGCAGGAGCTGGTTGTCGGTTTTCGGCTGGGGCAACGGTCCGTGCGGGCGCTTCCTGTCTGTTTTCGGCCGGCGCAACGGTCCTTGTGGGAGCGGCCTCACGGGTTCTGGTCTCAACCTCCGCAGGATTCGTTTTCCTTTCTTCTACGGCGCTTTTTGTGGTTCCGCCAGCAGGAGTGGTTCTGGTGCCTCTGTCGGTGGTCTGCGCGTTTAATCCCAGTGCAAACACCAACATTACGATTATGATTATGTGCTTTTTCATGACTTCAGGTTTTTGATTGTGAATACTCTTGCAAGCCACTATCCAAAATCCAGGCCAAAACTTGTAAAAAGAAAAAAAATCTTCCGGCATTAATTTATATGGACTTGGAATTTCCGCAATCGCTTAGAAGTATTTCTTTGATTAGCAATTGAATGCTACTTACTTTTTCCGGGAAAGAAATCGTTTAAAACTAAAGCGTAAGGATAAATCTTGCAGGCCACACAAAGGCCAAAAGCAAATTCGAGGAAGCTGAAAAAAGCCAGAATGCCTGCTGTAATTGCAGCTGCTTTAGGAAATCCGGCAATCAAAAAGACAAATGAGGCAACTGAGAGCATAAGTCCAATCCGAGAGGCAAAAATTTTTGGCCCGGCGTTTATTAAAACCTTCCTGGCTTTTAAAATATCCAGAAGGTAGGTGCTGAGTCTGATCACAGGACTCAACTTCCCTTCATTTAAAAGTCTGAGAAGAAAATCGATCAACAACACACAAAGAAACCAAAAGCTTCCGCTTGCAATAAATAACCCAGCGAATAAAAGGGTGAAGAAAGAATTGAGTCGACTCACATTCTCGTTTACATTCCGCTCGGATATCGGGCAAATCTTTACCATGACTGGAAATCATTTTAATACGCGGTAAAAGTACCTGAATTCGCGCCAATAAATGAATTCGCCGAGGTATTTAAGCTTTATTTAACAAAAAAGAGGCTGCATGTTTTAGCAGCCTCTTTTTTGTAAATTAATTTCAGATCGATCAGCCTTGCTTTAATTCGTTTGGCTTTTTGCCCTGTCTCCAGTGATCTTCAATCTTTTCCAGAGTAACATTTTTGGTTTCAGGAATATAGAAATATCCCCAGATAATACCCAGGATTCCAACAAGGGCATAAAGATAGAATGCCCCGGCAGGGTTTCCAAGATCTTCCCCTTTTAGTATAATTGAACTTTCAGGTAAGGTTAAGCCTTTTACAATTTTGAAGAATGTAAAAGCAACAACACCGTTGAACAGCCAGTTGGAAAGCGCTCCGATGCTCGATCCGATGCCTCTCACACTCAACGGGAAGATTTCGGAAATAATAAGCCATCCCAAGGGTCCCAGGCTGATTGCAAAGAAAGCAATGTACACCCATACCAACGAAATCGTTACCCATTTGATTGAATCACCGAGCGCTGCCTGGAAAGCAAAAAAGGTTCCCATTGCAATAAGGGAAACAACCATGCCCGTTAAACCAATGAAATAAAGTTTTCTGCGGCCTAACCTGTCGATCATAAACAAAGAAAGTATAGTGAATGCAACGTTAACAACCCCAACACTCACGGAAGCCCATACTGCGGCTTTTGCATCGGCAAATCCCGACATAAGGAAAATCTTGGGACTGTAATATATTATGGTGTTGATTCCTGTAAACTGTTGAACAAACATAATACCCACGGCGATCATTAGCGGCACTCTAAGCCATTTCTTGAATATCAGTCTCCAGGTTACTTTGTTTTTCTTGTCCGACTCAAGATCCGCCTTCATTTTCGAAATAACCTCTTCCACAAGATGCGGTTCCTCCACTTTTTGCAGAACGTCACGACACTTGTCCTCGTGACCCTTGCTGATAAGCCACCTTGGGGTCTCAGGAAGGAATATCATTCCGACAAACATAATTATTGCGGGAATTACACCAACATAAAACATGGGCCTCCAACAGCTCTCGTAATCCGGATGTCCGTCAGGAACGGCAAACATTGAATCGCTCAGGTAAGAAACCATAATCCCGATGGTTATTAGCAGCTGAAACATGGATACCATTGTTCCGCGGGTTTTGGTTGGTGATATCTCTGCGATGTACAAGGGTACAGCAAAGGAAGAAACGCCGATGGCAACACCCAGGAAAAGCCGGGCAAACACAAGGTTCAACGCACTTGGAGCGGCACCTGACCAGACGGCTCCAATTGCAAAAATTACAGCCGATCCCAAAATAACCTTCTTTCGGCCAATAACATCTGCGAGCCGACCGCTGAACATGGCTCCTATAACAGCTCCAACCAGACCAGCGGTTGTAATAATCTCAATCCAACTGTCAGAAATTCCAAATGATTTCTGGAAGAACGGAATGGCTCCTGAAATCACTCCTGTATCAAAGCCAAAAAGCAACCCTCCGGTTGCAGCAATGGCAGCTATAATGACAACTAGTGCCTTGTTTTGTTTAACATTTTCTTTTACCATGGTTAGTTATTTAATTGATAATTTTTGGAGCTCTAAGATAATACGATCATCTTACTTTTTATTACACTGACCCCAAAAACTTCGAGAATCAAACCAATCTGCAAATTGTTGTAAAAAAGGGGGGAAGGCCTTTCAATATTCCACCTCGGGTAAAATGGCTACCGGGGGAATGGTGAATTATTCCCCGCCGATCATTTCACCTATTATCAAGCTTGTGTAAACATAGAGCTCAGCCTCTCTCCAGCCTTCATATCCCAAGCCGGCCTTGTCGTGCGAGCACTTCCTCATAGCGGTCTCTGCATCCCAGTGGTTTTCCCTCAATACCTGGGGCAGATAGGTGCCACTTTTATCCCCCTTGATTATATAAATACCATGCCTGGCTGTGTCAATTTCGTCGAGCGATTGAATCCGTTGTAGTCTTGACA
>JAIFNN010000233.1 GCA_020047715.1 Bacteroidota bacterium
ATGCGGAATTCCTTAAGGATTTGCTCAGCGACAAGGGATTCACTATTTTTCAGGCCGGATTTGGTAAAGAGGGAGTAAAAATCGCTCTCGAAAACACAATCGATATAATCTTAATGGACGTCCGTCTGCCTGATATCGACGGATATGAAGCCACACGGCAGATCAAATCCCTTAAACCGGAAATGAAAATCATTGCCCAAACCGCCTATGCATCGCACGACGAAAGAAGAAAAGCAAAAGCTGAAGGCTGCAACGATTACATCAGCAAACCCATAAAAAAAGAGCTCCTCCTTGAGATGATTCGCAAACAATTGGCAAAGAAAGAGTAGCTTTATAAAATTTTTTCAGGAGTAACATTTTTAAACGGCTTTATGTTAATCTATGAATAACCAATCCGAAAATTTATCCGATCCATACAACGAATTGGAAGGCCTAAAGCAGAAATACGAAAATCTGAAGGCCGCCTATGAAAAAGAGGTATTATCTAAGGAAAGTGGAAAGCTGTTGCTTGAACAGTTGATAAATTCCTCTGAAGAATTCTTGGAATTCATAGATGAAACCCCCGATTACCAGAAATTATTGCAGCTCATAGTCTCCATCTCGGGAGCCCAATACGCTAGCATGAATATTTTTGATGGCTATTATCAGAATTACACTGCAGTTGCAATAAGCGGGATTCAGGATAACCTGGAAAAAGCCAGTTCCATTCTGGGATTTGATTTGACTACCAAAAAATGGGCATTCAACCCAATTCGTAAAGATAAGTTAAAAAGATCTTCTATTACCCGCTTCTCAAATCTGCATGAACTGCTCACTGAAATTGCTCCAAAATCTTCTTTGCTCCTCTTAGAAAAAACTTTTAACCTTGGGGAAGTATTTGTTATTAAGATTGCAAAGGGAAATGCCGAATTTGGCGATTTCACCCTGATTTTCACTCGGGGAGAAACACTCCGCAACAGTAAAATGGTAGAACTGTATGCACATCAAATAGGATTGTTTATTGAAAAAACCTTTTCGATTTCAGCCCTTAGAAAAAGCGAAGCAAGGCATTACTCAATGATCTCCAATATTTCGGATGTTATCACCATCATCGATTCCGATGGAATACTCAAATATCTGAGCCCGAATGTTGAAAACTATTTTGGTTGGAATGCGGAAGAGGCAGTGAACTTCAATGTATGGGATTTGATTGAAGCAGAAAACATCCAAGAGTTTAAAAATGATTTTGCAACCATGTTGGAGTCTGAAAATAAAACCGAGACAGCGGAATGCAGCATTAAGTGCAAGGATGGCACCTATAAACCTATTAAACTTACAGCAATAAACCTTAAGAACAATTCTGCAATTCTGGGAGTTTTGGTCAATTTTCACGATATAAGCGATACCCGCGAAGCGCAGATGGCTTTGAAGGAGGCCGAATGGAAGTTCCGGGCCCTTTTCGAGAAGGGTCCTATTGGCGTTGCATATCATAAAATGATTTATGATGAGTCAGGGAAACCTGTGGATTATATTTTCCTGGATGCAAACGAAAGCTATGCCGAATTAACCGGGGCAGATCCTATAGGCAAAACGGCAAAAGAAGTATTTCCGGGGATTGAAAACGACAATTTCGACTGGATAGGCACTTTTGGAATGGTAGCTCAAACCGGAAAGAAAGTGCGTTTCGAGCAATACCTTGAATCCATCGACCGCTGGTACGATTGCGTGGCTTATCAATACAAACCGGATCATTTTGTTGCCGCCTTCCTCGAAATTTCCAAACGAAAACGCGCTGAGAAAAAAGTGGAACAGACCCGGGAAAATTACGAAACGTTTTTCAATACAATCGATGATTTTCTTTTCGTGTTGGATGCTCAGGGAAATATAATCCACACAAACAAAACCGCAATCGAACGACTTGGTTACCAAAAAGAAGAATTGATCGGAAAACCCGTGTTGATGCTTCACCCCTCCGACCGCCGCGCCGAGGCCGGACAAATTGTAGGTGAGATGCTCCAGGGAATAACCGAGTATTGCCCTGTACCAATCTGCACAAAAACCGGAATTCAAATCCCTGTCGAAACTCGTATCTCCCAAGGTTTTTGGGATGGAAACCCGGTATTGTTTGGGGTTACAAAGGATATTACAAAAGTCCAATTGTCAGAAGAAAAGTTTTCAAAACTGTTTTATATAAATCCTTCTGCATGCGGATTGACAAATCTTGATGACGCCAAATACCTTGAGGTAAATGAAGCGTTTTACAAACTCCTGGAGTTTGATAAAAACGAAGTAATAGGAAAAACACCTGTTGAGCTGGGTATAATTACCGAAGAATCAATGCGATCGGTGATTACGAAAGCAGATGAAAACGGCCTCATTTCAAATGTCGAAGCCGAACTGAAAACCAAGAACGGCAATATTAAAAACGTTCTCTTATCAGCAGAAAATATATACATAAAAGATAAAAAGCTTCGCTATACGGTTGTTCAGGATATCACAGAAATAAAAAAAGTTGAGGAGGTTCTGCGGCAAAGCAATGAGAAATTGAAGGCCATAATATCCGCCTCCCCCGATGGTGTTGGCATGCTGTCTGTAGATGGGAAGCTCGAATTGGCCTCAAAAAAGCTCCTGGAGATGTATGGCTACACTATCGAAGAACCAGAATTCTTGTTGGGAAAGTCTTTCCTTGAATTTATCGATCGTTCATTTCACAACATATTACTTGAAAATATTGGAAGCCTGTTACGTGGGGAGTCTTTCCAAAAGATTAGAGAATATATTGCCATAAAAAAGGATAAAAGCAGATTTCATGTTGATGTGAACACCTCAGTAGTTTTTGATCACAACAACAAACCTATAGGCATTATCTTTATCGAGCGCGACATCACCGAGCGAAAAATTGCCGAGGCAGCCCTGAAGGAAAGCGAACAGAAGTACAAAACCCTTGCCGATTCGGGTCAGACCCTTGTAAAAGCTTCAGGAACAGATAAGAGCTATTACTATTTTAATCGCGTGTGGCTCGATTTTACAGGTCGCAGCCATGGACAGGAAACCGGTCATTCCTGGACGGAAGGAATACACCCTAAGGATAGGGAATCAGTAACTTCCAGGCTTTCTGAAATGTACGATCTTAACAAGCCTTTTCTTGTAGAGTACCGCCTTCGCAGGTATGATGGCATCTATCGTTGGATTAAGGATCAGGGCTACCCTAGCTACAACAGTTCGGGGGAATTCAACGGCTATATCTGCCACTGTGTGGACATAACCCATCAAAAGCAGGTTGAGCATGATTTGCTGATCGCCAAAGAAAAGGCAGAAGAAAGCGATCGCTTGAAATCGGCTTTTCTTGCCAATATGAGCCACGAGATACGCACACCCATGAACGGAATCCTAGGTTTCACCGAATTGCTCAAGATCCCCGACCTTTCCGGACAGAAACAGCGGAAATATATCGGTATTATTGAAAAAAGCGGGGCACGCATGCTGAATATAATCAATGATATTATCAGTATTTCCAAAGTTGAATCTGGACAAATGGAGGTTGTGCTTTCGGAGACAAATGTCAATAAACAGATCGAATATCTCTATACTTTCTTCAAGCCCGAATGCGATAAAAAAGGGGTACACTTATCCTACCAAAATGCATTGCCTGATATTGTGGCCATCATCAAAACGGATAAGGAAAAGGTTTATGCCATACTCACCAATCTTGTTAAGAATGCAATAAAATTCACATTTGAAGGTTCAATAACTTTCGGGTATAAGAAAAAGGATTATTTCCTCGAGTTTTTCGTAAGGGATACTGGAGCGGGTATCCGGAGCGAACTCAAAGATTTGATTTTCGAGAGATTCAGGCAGGGAAGCGAATCCATAACCCGCAACTACGAAGGGGCTGGTCTCGGCTTGTCGATTTCAAAGGCTTATGTTGAAATGCTCGGTGGAAAAATATGGGTTGAAAGTGAAGAGAAAAAGGGGGCTGCGTTTTACTTTACCCTGCCCATCGACGAATGATTATGTATATTTATGTGATTCCCAAAATTCCGGAAAAAGAATACAGTGGCAATAAGGATCATGCTGCCAAAAACAGCCTGAATATGCATTGTTTTCTGCATGCCTACAAGATCCTTAAGGTACCCCACAACAAGATACCCGAAAGTGAGTCCGGCACCGAAATGAAAAGCCCAGATCATCGATTGGCCGGTTGTACTTAGTTCCGGGGGAGTATGGGACTGAACATACTGTACCGCTCCAACCAGAAAAAAGGATATTGTAAAACCATGAAGGATACCAACAACTATCGCTATTTCAGGATTGGAGATAAAACCATATAAAACCATCCTGAGAATGGAAACCAGCATCGCAAGCAGAATCACAAATTCCGGACTGGTTCGCTTTACAAGCTTTATCCCAAAAAGAAAAAACGGGATTTCAAAGCCCGCCTGTATTGCAAAGGCAAGCCCAATTAGTTTGTTTGAAGCTCCGATTTCGACATAATAAAGATTGATAAACTGGTGCAAAGGTGAAATGCTAATCCCGTAAAACAGCATCAGGAAAAAGAAGGAAACAACAACCTTGTTCTTCATAAAAGTCTTCAGGCTGTTGAAATTCACAAGGTTCCGCCCGGTTAGTGGCTTGGGGGGCAGCGTTATCAGGTTGATAATCAGGATCACTGAAAAAAGAATGGCTGCAATGCTAAATATTATCTCCGTATTGCTCATGGCAAAGTAACCCACCGCAATGGCTGTGAGTGCATAACCGGCTGATCCCCAAAGACGGAACTTTCCATATGAAAGTTCAGGCCGAAGTCGTACCAACCCCAGAGTCATCCCATCAACCACCGCGCCCATTGGCTGCTGAAACAGGGATATAAGGAAAACCAATGCCAGAATTGCAAAGTAGGCTGTAAGATACGACATGAAGAAAACGAGGATCGCGCACAAGGCTGAAAGCAGCAACAAGATGCGGTTACTGCCCTTTCGGTCGGCCATCATACCCCAAAAGGGCACAACAATAGCGCTGGTAGATATAAAAACAGCATTTAGCGCCCCAATTTGTATGCCTGAAAAACCAAGCTTGGTAAGGTGTACATTAAAAAACGCCATCCAGGAGGCAAAAGCAGAATACATCAAAAAATAAAACAGGGGAAGCTTAATGGTCTCCTTCACGTGGCAATATGATTCGTTGATTAATGGCGCAAAGATAACATTTAGAATTCAGAATTTAGAATTCAGAAGGTAGAAGGAAGGTAGATTCATGAATATTCCCCCATTCTACCTTCTGAATTCTACCTTCTATCTACCTTCTACCTTCTACCTTCTAAATTTACTTTAGCCTGCTCCGGAACGGCTCAAAAGTCATGAAATCGGCATGATGCACTATATACGCTTCGGTGGTGCGTTTCACCATATCTCCCTCACCGGCGTGTGTGGCAATGATATGACATACTTCAGGAGGAACCCCGCAAGTTTCGGCCAGGGAAACACCACTGAAGGGATGACGGAGGTATTTACCATAACTTCCCTGCACTGCCTTACCGTCTTGCATCTCATATTCAAGAAGTTTTCCCACGTCGGCTAAAATAGCCCCTGCAATTAGAACGTCCATATCTACAGGGAGATCGCTTCCAAAAAATTCATTCGACTTCTCCCCTGCTTCCTTGGCAATATGTACCACGCAGCGTTTATGAGCCATAAAAGTTACCTTAAGCCCAGGTACCAAGAGGGTGAAAGGTATGATATTCAGATCCTCAACGGTGAGGACGCTCCGGTTGAGGGCCACTTCCCAGGTCCGGGCGGTTCTCTCTCTGAGCTCTTCATTCTTGATCCAAAACAATTCGGGCCAAAGCGCCTGTATTTCGTTTGTCATTTTTTCTGATAAATTGAATTAATAAATTACTTCATCTTCACTGCTTCAGGGCAATTAACCTGCATCAAACACTTTGAAATAAACAGGCTGCACAAAGATTTTTCCCTGTGCAAGCCATTTCTCCCTCAACAGAAACAAATTTTACTATTGAATCCCATACCTTATAGCTTCGCAATAACCGCATCGGCCATCTGACGTGTAGAAGCTGCTCCTTTCTCAATTACGTCGGGTCTTCCCGTCATTTTCATCATATCGTAGGTTTTCACTTTTCCTTCGGAAATAACCCTGGCAATTGCCACTGAAATTCGAGCGGAAATCTCCTTTTCGCCCAGATGATCGAGCATCATGCAGGCAGAAGCAATCATTGCAATCGGATTCACAATCGATACGGGATAATCAGCGTATTTTGGGGCAGAACCGTGCGTAGGCTCAAAAACAGATACCTTTTCGCCCAGGTTGGCACTACATGCAAAACCCAAACCCCCAATGAGTCCGGCAAATCCATCCGACACAATATCCCCAAACATATTCCCGGCTACAATAACACCATAATCTTCAGGGTTTTTGGTTAACCACATCATCTGAGCATCGATATTGGTGTTCCAAAGTTCAATTTCCGGAAAGTCGGCTTTTTGTATCTCCTGGGCCAGCTTGTACATCATCCCTGAGGTCTCACGGATAACGTTTGGCTTTTCGCAAACCGTTACCGATTTATAGCCGTATTTGCGGGCGTGGTTAAACGAAGCACGCAGAATCCTTTCGGTTGCTCTGCGACTGAATATTCGGGTCGAAATCGACAACTCTTCTTTAGGCACGTTCCCGAAATTCTGAACGAATTTTGGATGCGACCGAAGTCCCTGGTAAACCAGATCCGGGGGATTCGTCCACTCTACTCCCCCGTAAAGGCCTTCCGTATTCTGACGGAAAATAACTACATCCACAGCAGGTTCCTCAATAGCATTCCCTGCCCCACGGCGAATAAAGTTAAGCGGATTGCCCTTATAAGTTTTGCAGGGGCGAATGCATATGTCGAGGTCGAAATATTGACGCAGACTAACAATAGGGCTCGAATAGACTAATCCTTTCCCCTTGAGGTGATCCGACAATTCAGCGGCAGCTGCATCTTTCGGCTTGGAGGTAATAGCCCCAAAAAGACCCACCTTATGTTCCTCAAGCAACTTTATCGTGCGCTCCGGCAAGGGATTCCCTTCTTTGACCCAAAAATCCCAGCCTATATCGCCTTCAACATAATTGGCCTGAAAATCTGCCGCGTCGAGCACGCGTATTGCTTCTTCTAGAACTACCCTTCCTATGCCATCCCCGGGCAAGGAAACAATTGTTTTTTTTGTCATATGTTTCGGTTGATTATATTTTAAGGCGTAAATTTATCATAAAAAAACCATCCTGAATTTGTTGTAAAACCTATTTATAAGCAGTATTTTGTACAACATAATTTTAGAGAACACATGAAAAAGCTGAGCAAAATTGAGCCATCGGCGCTTTGGAAGTTTTTTGAGGAGATTTCCGCCATACCCAGGCCTTCAAAAAAGGAAGAACAGATTCGTTTGTACCTCGTGAAGTTTGCTGAAAAGAACAAGCTCGTTCACCGGGTCGACAAAGCGGGCAATCTTTTAATAAAAAAACCCGCCACCAAAGGAATGGAAAAATGCAAAACTGTAGTGTTACAGTCGCATCTGGATATGGTTGGCGAAAAAAACTCCGGTACCAATCACGACTTTGAAAAAGACCCGATACAGGTTTATATCGACGGGGATTGGGTAAAGGCAAAAGGCACAACGCTTGGAGCCGACGATGGCATTGGAATAGCTGCTCAAATGGCTGTTCTGGAAGCAAACGACATTACCCATGGCCCAATAGAATGTTTGTTCACGGTGGATGAGGAAACAGGGCTTTCCGGAGCTTTCGCCCTGGAAAAAGATTTCTTTGAAGGCGAGATTCTCCTAAACCTTGATTCGGAAGATGAGGGCGAGATTTTTATTGGCTGCGCGGGAGGAAATGACACTACCGCTGTTTTCAAATTCATTCCAAAAAAACTTCCCCCGAAACACCTGGCTTTTGAAGTCGGTGTTAAAGGTCTCAGGGGAGGGCATTCGGGCGACGATATCCATAAAGGTTTAGGTAACTCCAACAAAATCGTTAATCGTTTTTTGTGGAACGTCACGAAAAGTTTCGATGCCAGACTGGCCCATTTCGACGGGGGTAACCTGCGCAACGCCATTGCCAGGGAAGCAAAAGCCATCTTCACCATCGCGCCCGAGCATTTTGAAGCCTGCAAAGCCTATTTTGAGCAGTTTTCGAAAATAGTAAAAGAAGAGCTAAAGACCAGCGAACCCGATCTTGCAATGAGTCTTACGCGCTCAGACCTGCCTGAATTTGTTATCAACCGCAAAACACAGCGCAGGCTGCTCGACTCTCTATACGCCTGTCCGCATGGTGTGATTGAATGGAGCCGCGAAATGCCCGGTTTGGTTGAGACCTCCACCAACCTGGCATCGGTGAAGTTCATCAGCGAAAACGAAATTCTGGTTACAACCAGCCAAAGAAGTTCTGTTGATTCGGCTCGCCAGGATATCTCAGACCATGTTAGAAGCATCTTTGAGATGGGAAAAGCAAATGTAAGCAAAACTACAGGTTACCCGGGATGGAAACCCAATACAGATAGTGCAATTCTCGACATTACAAAAAACTGCTACAAAGAGTTATTTGGAAACGAGCCTGTGGTGAGGGCCATTCATGCAGGCCTCGAATGCGGACTGTTTCTTGAAAAATACCCGACGCTCGACATGGTCTCATTTGGTCCTACCATCCGCGGGGCTCATTCGCCCGACGAAAGGCTTGATATCGCCTCAAGCCTGAAATTCTGGAAATTGCTTCTTTCCGTTTTGGAGAAAATCCCCCGAAAAAAATAGCAGCTTAGTCTACCGGCTCAAAATCCTCTTTTCTGACCCCGCAAACGGGGCAGATCCATGATTCCGGGATATTTTCGAATGGCGTTCCGGGAGCAATCCCTCCGTCGGGATCGCCCTCTTCAGGATCGTAAACAAAACCGCAGATGGCACATTTATATTTTTGCATTGGTATTTGATTTTTTGAATTGATGGTTGGAAAACTTAAAGTATAAAAAAACAAAGATAAACGGATTAAAACATTAGAACAGAAAATCAGTCATCATGTTAGAAAATTCATTCAATTTTCGACAATTACATTTGTTTCAGGAAAATAAAACTAACTTTAAAAAATTATTAATTATTCAACTCTACTGCTGAAAAATGGCATCTGATTTAAGTTCTCTCGTTGGAGGTTTTGAGGTTACCCGCCTGGAAGACATGAAGCAGATTGCGTTTAATGAACGCATAGACATCAAGTACTTTTTCAGTTTAAAACTATTACCCTGGCTTATATCCGAAATTGAATCGGAATACAAGATTCTTCAGGTGGAAGGATTTGTTGTACAGCCTTACAAAACTGTTTATTACGACACTCCCTCACTAAAGCTTTACCTCGATCACCATAACGGAAAACTTAACCGTTACAAGCTCAGAAAAAGGCTATATATAGCCAATAATATCTCATTCGCCGAAATCAAGTTCAAGAGCAATAAAGGGATCACGTTTAAAAAGCGCGTAAGCACCGATAAAAATCTGGATATTCTCACAGAAGAAGACCGCATTTTCTTCGGAAAAAACACCAATCTTACTGCCAGTGAACTGTTTCCACAAGCAACCAATTACTTTAACAGGATAACCTTGGTAAGCAAGTCCGAAAAGGAACGAATTACCATGGACTTCAACCTCAGGCTGGAAAGATTGGGATTGGAATCAAATTTGGGAAACCTTGTTATTGCAGAGGTCAAAAAACCCCGCAACGAGTCGATCACACTTATCGAAACCAAACTCAACGAACTGGGAATCAAAAGTTCCTCCTTCAGTAAATACTGCACAGCCATCGCAATGATTGAGGAAAACACGAAAAACAACAATTTTAAAATAAAAGTTAGAGAATATAAAAAAGTAAACGATGAATCACACTCTTTTGACACTTTTGGCCAATTCACCTGAGATTTTTGGCATCGACCTTATTAACACACCTGATTTCGGGGAACTTGTTCTGCGTTTCACACTGAATTTGGCGGTTGTAATCGTTATAGCACGCTACCTGTACTATGCTGCTTCAAGAAGGAAGGATTACCTGTTTTCCTACATCATGATCAGCGCGGTAGTATTCCTGCTTTGCTTCCTTTTAAACAATGTGAAGCTTGAACTTGGTTTTGCTTTGGGATTATTTGCCATTTTCGGCATAATACGGTACCGTACCGATGCAATCTCAATCAAGGAAATGACGTTCCTTTTCATTGTTATCGGGGTTTCGGTTGTCAATGCCCTTGCAAACAAAAAGATTTCTTATGCCGAATTGTTTTTTTCCAATCTCGTGATTATCACAAGGAAGGTAAAAAGATTATCGAATACGAGAAAATCGAACTTGTTAAACCCGACCGGGAAGCTGAATTATTAGCTGACCTCAGGGAAAGAACAGGCCTCGACATTACCCGCATGGAAATTGGCAAAATAGATTTCCTCAGAGACACAACCCGCATCCGCATCTTTTTCAATATTAGTGAACCCGGGAAAAATTTCGAAGACGAGGGATACCAGGCTTAATTCCGAACCTGTCGAACTACATCGATCAGCGTTCCGTCAACCCATTTGATGCCTGCGATGATTTTTTCCTGAAGAACGGGCCTGGAAGGTTTTCCGCATATCTTTTCGGCCTCATCCTTTAGCTCTTCAATCGTTTTGAATGGGAGACCGGAATCACGGGTTTTTTCAATAAGGTCTTTTCTCAGGGGATTTATTGCAATTCCCCTTTCTGTAACAATTACGTCAATAAGCTCTCCGGGTCCGCAAAGTGTGGTAACCTCATCCCGAACAACAGGGGTACGGTCGCGGAAAAGCGGAACAGGAATTATGACGGTCTTCGAAAACAGACAATTTTGCCATCCCCCGATACCATGCAAAAGATAACCATCGGAATGGGTAACAACATTCGCATTAAAGCCAAGATCCACTTCGGTAGCTCCCAGTATCACAACATCAACAAATTGAGCGAAATTTCCTTTTGAATGGTAATTGTAACTGGTAAACGGACTGGTCCATGTATGGTTGGGATTTTGGGCCATTGAGCGCACCCCGTCAAGGTCGAACGTCTGACCATCGAGGATGTAATCAACGAGTCCCTCCTCCATCATTTCCACAAGATATTTGTTGCTTCCCCCGCGGGCAAAACGCGCTTTTATTCCCTTCTGCCGCATTAGGATGCGGAAGTATTCTGCAACTGAGAGAGATGTACCTCCTGCCCCGGCCTGGAATGAAAATCCATCTTTTAT
>JAIFNN010000113.1 GCA_020047715.1 Bacteroidota bacterium
CTTACAATTCTGCCCAGCGGTGTAATCAGTGCCAAAGGCAGAACTGCTCCTAGCGATAAGCTGAATATTGTGGGTATTGGTGTTGGAGGAATGGGTTTCGCCAACCTTAAAAAGCTGGAGTCCGAAAACATCATCGGATTATGTGATGTTGACTGGGGATATAGCAGTCGTGTTTTTGAATACTTTCCCAAAGCAAAGAAATATAAGGACTTCAGGAAAATGTACGATGAAATGGGAAGTTCTATTGACGCTGTTGTTGTTGCCACAGCCGATCATACCCATGCTGTAGCCGCATCGCATGCCATGGCAATGGGAAAACATGCCTATGTTCAAAAACCCCTTACCCATTCGGCCTACGAGTCGCGACTACTAACCAAACTGGCTGCGAAACATAAGCTTGCCACACAAATGGGAAACCAGGGTTCCTCAGGTGAAGGCGTTCGCCAGATTTGCGAATGGATCTGGAGCGGGCAAATTGGCGAAGTAACCAAGGTGGAAGCATTCACTGACCGTCCGATATGGCCCCAGGGTCAGAACCGTCCTGCTAAAGGCATGTGGGTTCCCGACACCCTCGATTGGGATCTTTTCATCGGTCCTGCACCCATGCGTCCATACCACGAACTCTATACTCCATGGAACTGGCGCGGATGGTGGGATTTTGGCACAGGTGCATTAGGCGACATGGCTTGCCATATCCTGCACCCTGTTTTCGTGGGCCTTAAACTCAACTACCCCACAAAAGCCCAGGGCAGCTCAACGCTTCTACTTACCGACAGCGCCCCCAATGCCCAGATGGTGAAACTTACATTCCCGCAAAGACCTAAGCAAACTGACGTGAAAATTAACCTTCCTGAAGTGGAGGTAATCTGGTACGATGGCGGTCTTCAGCCCCAAAAACCAAAAGGCTGGCCCGATGGAAGAAACATGAACGATTCCGGTGGTGGAGTGATTTTCCACGGCACCAAAGATACTTTGATATGCGGTTGCTACGGAGTTAACCCCTGGCTTCTTTCCGGCAGAGTTCCTGTTGTTCCCAAAACCCTCCGCCGCGTGGAAGAATCGCACGAGATGGATTGGGTAAGAGCTGCCAAGGAAAGCCCCGAAAACCGCGTAGAATGCGCTTCCCCCTTCAAAGTGGCAGGCCCCTTCAACGAAATGGTTGTTATGGGCGTTATGGCGGTCCGCCTCCAGGCCCTTAACAAAGAGCTCCTATGGGACGGCGAAAAAATGGAATTTACCAACATTGGCGACAGCGAAGAAATCAAGACGGTTATCGAGGATGGTTTCAAGATCCACGACGGGCACCCCACTTTCGATAAGAAATGGACTGAGCCGATTAATGCCAAGCAGTTCTCCAAAGAACTTGTTAATCACAAATACCGCGAAGGATGGGCACTTGCTGATATGCCCGATTGAGTCGCAACTATTTAATGAAAGGGGTGGGAGTTTTTTGTTCTCACCCCTTTTTTTGTACCTCTTAGGTATTACCTTTGGTACTTGATGCAACTTAGCTTAAGTATAATTGGATCTTCAACTGAAACAATGAGCAAAATTCACAGTTCTTCAATCGGGGTATCCGTGTTTCTAATCCTGGTCTCCCTTATCGGCTGCCACACGATTCAGCAACCGGATGAGTACTACTGCCATCTGCTGGCCGGAGAGCCCACCCAGACCTCCATCGTGCTGCAGGCCCGGCTTCACAAATCCGACACGCTCATAAACAATCATATCCCGGGAATCGAGGGATATATAAAATTTTTTATCACGAGGGATACCGATTCGAAATCCTTTATGGAAAGTCCCTTTTTCCCTGCATCCGACAAAACCGATTTCATCGCCAAATATGAGTATACAGGTTTGATGCCCGGACAAAAGTATTTTTACAGAATATCTTATGGGAAAGACAGCTCCAACGTTACATCAAGTGCCTGGAATAGTTTTAAAACCCTTTGCCCGTCAAATTCGGATAAAAGCACCAGCTTCGTTGTTGTAACCGGTATGAATTTCAACGACTTCTCTAGTGGAAATGCTGGCGGAAACATCCCCAAAGCATCTCCCGAAGAATTGAAATCCGGATTTCCCGCTTTTCATGTTATTTCCTCCTTTCATCCCGACTTTTGGATTGGTAACGGCGACAATGTTTATTACGATAAATCGCCGGAAAGTCCTGCAACCAATCCAAAAGACATGAGAATGCACTGGCATCGGCTGTTCAGTATGGCTGACTTCAATGCGATGCTGTCACATACTGCAACCTTCTGGATGATGGACGATCATGATTACCGTTTCAATGACTGCGATACATCTATGAATGACGCCTTGGGGAATCCCCTCCTCCCCGGAACAAAAATTGCTGAAGAAGTGTTTCGTGAGCAAGTTCCTCTCGATGCCGAAAAAGCGAAATCCAAACTAAGCTACAGAACACATCGCCTCAACAAGGATGTGCAGATATGGATGCTTGAGGGCCGCCTTTTCCGAAGTGCTAATTCATTGCCCGATGGACCTGGTAAAAGCATCCTTGGAAAGGAACAGTTGTCGTGGCTTAAAAAAACCCTTGTGGAAAGCAACGCTCCCTTTAAGTTGATAATAAGCCCCACCCCCCTCATTGGCCCCGATGAAGCCTACAAAAAAGATAATCACGCGAATCTCGGGGGATTCAGGAGCGAAAGGGACAGTCTCTTTTTCTGGCTTATTACACATGGTTTTCGCAACAACGGACTTTATTTTATCTGTGGCGACCGTCATTGGCAATACCATTCCATCGACCCATCGGGATTTGAGGAATTCTCGTGCGGAGCCCTGGTTGATGCAAACGCTCGCCTGGGAAGGATTCCCGGAGACTCACTTTCAACCGATCCTGATGGCACGATTATCCAACCCTTCGTTCAAAAAGAAGCTTCCGGAGGATTCCTGCTGGTTAATTCCGGAAGAGACGAATACAATAGCCCTCTTCTCCTCTTCCGTTTTTACGACGACGAGAAAAACTTGCTGTATGCAGTTAAAAAGTACTAACAACCCCCTTCACTATTAAGCAAAATAAGGTATGGATATCCGTACTCAACTTCTGTCGGAGTTATCCCGAAACAACATCGATTTCACAATTCACATGCTGGGTAATGATCCTGTTCCCTTTAAAGAACTGGTACACTTTATTTTTAATGACCCCGACCCCCTTCCTATGCGCGCTTCCTGGGTCATGGAAGGAATTACCGAAAAATACCCGGAAATGATTCTTCCCTACATCGGAATGCTTATCAGAAACCTCCGGAAATATACTCACCCGGGCACACGCAGAAATCTTCTTAAAATTTTTTCCAGAATGGAAATCGCCGAAAAGTACCACGGAATATTATTGGACATTTGTTTCGAATGGCTTTCGGCTGAAGACCGAACAGTGGCCGAGAAGGTTTATGCTATGCAGATTATTGCCAACCACTTGAAGCTCTATCCCGAACTGATTAACGAATTTATTGAGGTCCTTGACGACCAAACTCCGAAAAACAGTCCAGGGTTTGCCTCAAGAGCAAAACGGATTAAATTACAAATGCTTAAAAAATAATTGCGGTAGATTCTGCGGAATGTATTATTTTTGAATGGATAACCAATTTAATCCCCTGAAATGAAAAGGAAAGCAGTGCTATTCACCGTTCTTTTGCTGTCGGTAAGTATGTTTGGAGTTAATGCCCAGGTGCTCGACAGTTACATGAAATCCAAAGCCAGAACGGCTACCAACCGGGTTGGACAAAATGCCGACAAAGAAGTTGACAACCAGATCAACAAGGCCGTTGACAAAGAGTTCAACAAAATAAAAGATAAAATCCTGGAAAAGGATGACGATGCCACAGCAGAACCAGTTGAGGCTGAAGGAAACAGCGAGTCAGTCAAATCAACGGATAATTCCTCAAAAAGCTCAAAATCTTCCGGAGACGACGCGATGTCAAAAGCATTGATGGGAAAAATGGGGATCAACATGGAGCGTCCGGCCAACATGAAGGATTCTTATGATTATACCGGAAATATCAAAATGGATATTGAATCGTGGAATTATGAGGGGGAATCGGAAGGGGTTGTTGCCTACACTACGCAATACTCCGAAAAGGATAACGGTTTTGCCATGGAGTTTAAGGACGAGGACAACGGGTATTCAACCATCATTTTCGATTACGACAATCAGCTGATGCTCATTTTAACCGATAACGGCACCGATAAGTCAGGCTTCGCCTCCACGCTTTCTCCCTACCAGGAAAAGGTAGAAGGCCCCACAGAAAATGAGGAACCCGCAAATGTCCAAACCGGAACCGAATCAGAAAACATCGACGATTATTATTCATCGTTCAAGAAGACCGGGAAATCCAAAACAATTGCAGGTTATAAATGCGACGAGTACTATTATGAAGATGAGGAAGATATGATCAGCTACTGGATGACCAGCGATATACCTGCTGATCTTTGGGCGAAGGTTGGCTCTTCCAGTGCATTTGCTTCGCTTTACACAGGAAGAACCAACGGCTATGTAATGGAATCTGACCAGCGCAAAAAAACTTCCAAAGAGAAATCGCACATGATTGTGAAGGAGGTAAACAAGAATGCCCCTGCAAAAATAAGTACCGTGGGATATACGGTCATGACAATGAATATAACTCCTGCAGCTTCCGAAGAAACGGAAAAGTAAGAACTGGCGCTTTATTTTCTCGGGGGATTTTTGATGTCCGCAAGGCAGGACTTAAGGAATGCCACAGAGGATTCAAAAAAACAAAAAATCGCAAAAGATTCACTTTTGCGATTTTTTTTGTTTAGCATTTCCGTGGAGATAAGGGGTTTCGAACCCCTGCCTGTATATCCCGTATTTACTGATGTTTCATTTCAGATATCTGCAGAACCACCGAATTGTACACTAAGCTACATGAGACTGCATTTGCAAAGAACACTTAAACAAATGTAATCTCTTTGAGTTGTATTTGTGCAAATCAAAAATATAATTTCAAAAAAAATTACTTCTCCCTTTTCTCACTCCCTATCCACATCCAAAAAAACCCCCACTACGTCCTGGGGGAATCAAATACCCCCGGTACTTTTCTTATTAATAACTTAATCTTATACGCAATGAAAAAGAAAGACATTGATTATTTGGATCTTCAAATTCTAAGTGAACTTCACAAGGATCCACAGTTGGCAAACAACGAACTTGCAGAAAAAATCGGATTAACAGCTGGTCCAACATTGACAAGGGTTAACACTTTAACCAAAAAGGGGATTATCATGGGATCTTCGCTGAAGATGAACTATGGTTACTTTGGAATGGATACAGTGCTTGTTTTCCGCATTAAATTCCTTCCGGATGCATATTTTAACCTGCATGACCGGTTGATCACTAATCCATTCGTCTACTCGTTCTTTGAAGTCCTGGAACCTAAAGATATCGGACTCAGATCAATAATGGGTTTTGTAAGGCAGTGGTCTAATGACAAGGCAAGGATGGAAATTGAAAAGGTCTGCCAGGGGTTGGATGGAATCCTTACGGTTAATATCAATACCACTATTGCTCATTATGAGTCGTTTGTTGATTTAGCCGTGGTGATGCGCGACTTTTAACTTTAAAATAGCCTGAGTTTAAAACACTCGGGCTATTATTTTAATTGAATGCTTGCCAAGTAACTTTTTCGGTACTTCCTATTTAATCTTCCTAGCTACTTGCTTATTTAAACCTATAAAATCAAAGCTTAATACCTTTGTGTTTTGATATAAAATTCCGAATCATATTCTCCACCAGACAAGTATTCCTCTCCAGCATAATTTCTAACATTTGAAGCATTTACTGATGCTGCAATTCTATATTTTCCATTCTGAAGTCCCGTGGTTACTCGTTGGTAAGGGGATAAAACAATTTTTTTGCTTTCATTCCCACTATAACGTACAGTTAAGGTATAATTTGTTTTATTGTAGATTTCAATAGTGTTTATAGTACTATATGCATACCCATCAGAACTTTTGCTCATTGGCGGCAAATTTCCATAATCTCCTTGAAAGATTTTGTCGACCTCTAAATCAATTATTTTCTTTTCTGCGATTTCGAAGTAAACTCCAAACTGAAATTTATCATTAAAGTCTTTATATGCCTTTATTGTATTTGTTTTGCATGCTTTATCCCATTCCTGTTTCTCGATCTTTATCATCCGGTCTTTGGCAATGAGCGCATATGAGGAATTTGGATATTCTTTAAAAAATAGCAAATAAGCACCATAGGTATTTTTTTTGCTGGTTTCATTCCAAACAGGTAAGATATATTTTTCCTCTTTTAATTTTGCAATTTTTGTGTTAGCTAGTTCGGTGTACTTGCCATTAGGAGAAGCTTTTATATATGCAGCATATGACTCTAGTGAGTTGGTATTCAAAGCTACCTGCCATGCATTACCATCCTGTAAGCTTCTTATTTTTGACTGTGCCTCATACACATATGAAGAACCCGGATAAATATTTATGAATGCCTGGTATCCTTCAATTGTATTCTCAATTCGGGATTTGTTCCAGTTACTGTCTATTTCATTCTGCTTTTCAATTTTTTCAATCCTATTTCTGGCATCCTCAATATGTTTTCCAATAGGATATTTTGTTATATAATTCGTAAATCCATTGATTGTATTGAAGGATACAGCTTGTTTCCATGCTTGTTCATCATATAAATTCATTAATCTGGTTTCAACATCTTGCTTATACTTGCTTTTGGGGAAGCTTTTTTGATAATTCTCATATGCTGATATTGAGTTCATTACAACTGCTTTTTCAAATTTTTTTGTCACTGCACAAGATGATAGAAAAAGTATTATAATTCCAAATGAGAGAACCTTTGCTGACTGTTTCATTTGATTTTTATTATTATAATCTATTAGTGGAATTACTGCTCATGTTTATTATTATATGCTAATATAATCATTTGCATCCTAAGTTGAAAATTCATTGGGTTGAAATCATTAGGAAGGGTTCTCCTCACCAAGTGAAACTTTTTCGTTTACCTTTAATACACATAGTGAATATTCATACATAAAAAATGTATATTTGAATATAATATAACCACTTCAATAAATGTCCGAAGACCAAAAGAAACAACTCGAACAACAACTTTGGAATATAGCCAATACCCTCAGGGGCAAGATGAATGCGGATGAGTTTCGCGATTACATTCTGGGATTTGTGTTCTATAAGTACCTCTCCGAAAAAATGTACCGGTATGCCGATTCCATCCTGAAGCAGGACGGAATCCGATATATGGATATTAAGGAAAATACACCAAAAGGAAAAGAATACATCGAAGCCATAAAGGAAGAGTCTCTGGCTACTCTGGGATATTTCCTTCGACCTTCAGAGCTCTTTAGCGAAGTTGCAAAGCGTGGGAACAGCGATAAGGAAGGGGAAAACAATTTCATTCTTCAGGACCTTGCCAAAATCCTTGTCAGTATTGAGCAAAGTACGATGGGAACTGCCAGTGAGGATGATTTTGACAATCTCTTCGAAGACCTCGACCTTACCTCTACCAAACTCGGTAGAACCGAATCTGCCAAAAACGAGCTTATCGCCAAAGTTCTCTACCATCTGGACAAGATAGACTTCCAGCTTGAAAACGCCGAAGCAGATGTGCTGGGTGATGCATACGAATACCTTATCGGACAGTTTGCCAGCGGTGCCGGTAAAAAGGCAGGTGAATTCTATACGCCTCAGGAAGTAAGCAAGGTGTTGGCAAAACTGGTTACCACCGGAAAAAGCAAACTCAAATCCGTTTATGATCCCACATGCGGATCGGGATCACTGTTGTTACGTGTAGCCAAGGAAGTAAAAGAAGTAAATAATTTCTACGGACAGGAACTAAACCGTACCACCTACAACCTGGCACGCATGAACATGATCCTGCACGATGTTCATTACCGCCAATTCAATCTTAAGCAGGAAGACACCCTGGAGCATCCCCAGCATCTGGATAAGAGGTTTGAAGCCATCGTAGCCAATCCACCATTCTCCGCACAATGGAGCGCAAGCCCGCTTTTTATGAGCGACGACCGTTTCAGCCAGTATGGGAAGCTCGCACCCTCCAGCAAAGCCGATTTCGCTTTTGTGCAGCACATGATCTACCAGCTGGCAGAAAACGGAACCATGGCTATTGTATTGCCTCACGGTGCATTGTTCCGCGGAGGAGCAGAACAGCATATCCGCAAATACCTGATCGAAGACCGCAATTACCTGGATGCGGTTATCGGTTTGCCGGCTAACATCTTCTATGGAACAAGCATACCAACCTGTATCCTGGTCTTCAAGAAATGCCGTGAAAACCCGGAAGATGTTTTGTTTATCGATGCCAGCCAGCATTTTGAAAAGGTGAAAACCCAAAACCACCTTCGGGATGAAGACATAGAAAAAATTGTCGAAAACTACCGCAAGCGTTCTGAAGAAGGAAAATACAGCAAGCTTGTTCCTACGCAAAGCATAGTGGATAACGACTACAACCTTAACATCCCTCGTTATGTTGACACCTTTGAAGCAGAGGACAGCATTGACATAAGTAAGCTGGCGGGTGAGCTTGTCGATCTCGACCGTTCGATGAAAGAAACAGACAAGGTTATTGCAGGGTTTTGCAAAGAATTAAATATCTCAACTCCTTTTTAATGCCTCATTATGACAAAGCAGGACATCATTAAAGTTTTTGACGATAAAAAAGTCAGGACAGTCTGGGACAGTGAACAGGAAAAATGGTATTTCTCAATTGTTGATACGGTTGAAGTATTAACAGGAAGTCCCAATCCCCGCAAGTATTGGAGTGTGCTGAAGACCCGTCTGAAAAAAGAAGGAAGTCAGTTGGCTACAAATTGTAGTCAACTGAAATTGTTGTCTGCCGATGGGAAGTTTTATAAAACAGATGTTGCCGATACCGAACAACTTTTCAGGTTAATACAATCCATTCCATCGCACAAAGCAGAACCATTCAAACTCTGGCTTGCACAGGTAGCATCAGAACGCCTGGACGAAATGCAAGATCCCGAACTTACCATCGACAGAGCTTTAGAGCAATATTTGAAACTGGGTTACTCTGAAAACTGGATTAACCAACGTCTTAAAAGTATTGAGATCCGCAAAGAACTTACCGATGAATGGAAAAAGCGAGGGTTAAAAGAGGGAGCGCAATTTGCAACTTTGACAGATATTATTACCAAAGCATGGGCAGATAAAACCACAAAAGAATATAAAATCCTGAAGGGACTGAAAAAGGAAAACCTCAGGGATAATATGACCAATACCGAGTTAATCCTGAACATGCTTGCAGAAGCATCTACCAAGGATATTTCCCAGGCAGTAAACCCTGAAACCTTTGAGGAAAGCAAAAAGGTTGCTAAGCAAGGGGGTAATGTAGCCAAGGTAGCCAGACTGGAACTGGAAGCTAAGACCGGGAAAAAAGTGGTAAGTTCTTTAAATGCGAAAGCTCTTCAGAATAAAAAGGACGCTGAAAAAAAACTAAATCCCAAGAAACCTGAAAATTAAATGGAAAAGCAAAAGAATATACCAGAATTGCGTTTCCCTGAGTTTGATGGTATTTGGGAAAAGAAAAAAATTCACGAGGTTGCTGAAAAAGTCAATAGTGGAAAAACACCATTAGGGGGTGAAAACGTATATGTTGAACAGGGTATTCTATTTATAAGAAGTCAGAATGTTACCGACAATAAGCTATCGTTTGAAAACTCGACCTACATAACACCTGAAGTTAATGATACTATGAGGAATAGCGTTATTGAGCCGAAAGACATTCTGTTAAATATTACTGGTGCATCCTTAGGTAGAAGTTGTGTTGTACCTGAAAACTTCTTAACTGGAAATGTAAATCAACATGTTTGCATTATTCGCGTTAATAAAAATAACGATCCGTATTTTATTCAACCCATTTTTGCTTCAGAAAAAGGACAGAATATTTTTAATAGCTTGCAAACAGGAAGTGGTAGAGAAGGATTGAATTTTCAAAGTATTCGTGGTATAGTTCTTTCATTCCCCTCCCTCCCCGAGCAACAAAAAATCGCCTCCTTCCTCACCTCCGTTGACACCAGGCTCACCCAGCTCAAACAAAAGAAAAACCTTCTGGAGCAATACAAAAAAGGGGTGATGCAAAAACTGTTTTCAAGGGAGATACGGTTTAGGGATGATGAGGGGAAAGAGTTTCCGGAGTGGGAGGAGAAAGCCCTTTCTGAAATTGGGCAAACCTATAACGGTCTAACAGGTAAGACAAAAGAAGATTTTGGTCAAGGGAAACCTTATGT
>JAIFNN010000167.1 GCA_020047715.1 Bacteroidota bacterium
CGATCCAACAACTTATCCTCCGAATAAACATGGAGCAAATAAAAGCCGAAGGCAAACGGCTCCATATTAATTATTATCGATCCCGAATCGGAAATTTGAATTGCATCCCTATAAAGCAATACCCCTGATGATGAAAAAATTACGATGTTCAAAACCTTATCCGATTGGGTATTGAAAAGTATAGTAAGCGCGGATTGAACAGGGTTTGGAAACACCTCAACGGCATTGATTCCCAGGTTTTCCGTACTATACTTATTAATAAGGGCAGGCTGCTGAAAACCCTGGGTAAGGGTATAAAATGGGGGATCCCCTGAAAGATTGGTCTGTACCACGGCCTCACCAATGCTATAGGATAAAAGGCCCTCATTTTCCAAACTGGAATTTCCGGTTATGCAAATTACCGAACGGGTTAAACTCTGAGAGTAAATTATCAGAGGTAACAAAAGGAGGACTAATATGCCTATTAACCTTACTTTTACCATGTTATATGGAAAATAGTGGGATCAAATGTAATTAAATAATCGAATACATAGCAATTTATCCCCCTTTATTTAGAAAGGGTTCAAATAGCGATGCTCTCTGCCACTTCCTCTCCCTTATATTCCTTGATTAAATCGATGAAACGATCGAACAGAAATGCAGTGTCGGTAGGGCCTCCGGAAGCTTCCGGGTGAAACTGGGTTGAGAAGAAGGGTTTGAGATTATGAATCATCCCTTCGTTTGTGTTATCGTTCAGGTTTATATACAGTGGCTCCCAGTTCTTCGAAAGGGTATTGTTGTTTATCGCAAAACCATGGTTCTGGCTGGTAATAAAGGCATGATTGCTGCCACAGCGTAGAACGGGCTGGTTATGGCTTCTGTGCCCGTACTTCAACTTATAGGTGTCGGCACCTGAAGCCAGGGCCATCAACTGGTTACCCAGGCAGATCCCGAAAATAGGCCGCGTTCCCTCAAATGCGCGACTCAGGTTTCGTATTGTGACATCGCAGCGCTTGGGATCTCCCGGACCGTTTGAGATAAACAATCCATCGTAGTCTTCATTGAGGAAATCATAATCCCAGGGTACCCGGATGATTGTTGTGTCACGCTCAAGCAGGTAACGAATGATGTTGAATTTCACTCCACAGTCGACCAAAAGGATTTTGTACTTCCCGTTGCCATAGACTTCTTTTTTGCTTATGCTGACTTTGTCAACCAGATTCTCGAGGTTCGGGTCATAAACCGGTACGTCCTTGTCGTTGCAGATAATTTTACCCAGCATCGAGCCCTTCTCCCTGAGTATTTTTGTAAGGAAGCGGGTATCCACACCGTAAATTCCAGGTATCTTGTGCTCTTTCAGCCAATCGCCCAGGCTTTTTTCGGCATTCCAATGCGAATAATCCTGCGAATAGTCGGATATCACAAGTCCCGAGATATGAAGATTGCCCGACTCGAAGAATTTCAACATCTTGTTTTCTTCCTCGGGGGAGGGTACTCCATAATTGCCTACAAGAGGATAGGTAAGCACAAGAATCTGCCCTTTGTAGGATGGATCGGTGAGACTTTCGGGATAACCTGTCATTGCGGTATTAAAAACCACTTCACCGGCAACAGAGCCTTCGTAACCAAATGAAATTCCTGAAACTTCTGTTCCGTCCTCGAGCCAAAGTTTAATACGGGGGGAGTCTGACATATATCTAAATTATTGTTTTAATGTATCGTTCATGAGCCTATTTGATTTTTTTACTGTCTTCCTTAATGATCATCTCAGCCTGTTCCGGACTGATATGTTTCGCAAGGATTTTTTTGTCCTTCCCAATCAGGTAAAGTATGTTAGAGCTTTTAATATCATAGATTTCGCGGTAGGAGAAGTCGTAGGGGTTCCATGCGTTAATCCAACCGTAGGTGTTGTGCGAGGAAATAAAATCGACCCATTTTTCTTTACCGGGAATGCCCGAAAGCATATGTACCGCAACCACTTCGACGCCGAGCGATTTAAGTCTTTCATGCAAGGAATGCAATTCTGGAAGCGACTTCTTGCAATGTCCGCAATCGGCCTCCCAGAAATACAACAGGATATAATTGGCAGGAATATTCCTCAGGTTGAAAAATTCACCTACATAAGGGTTCTTTTTCAAGCTGGTATCATTGGCTGCCACCATAAAATGATCGTCGCTTATGCTAACCAGCTGAATGTCGGGAGCAGGTTTGCCAACCAGCAGGGGTTTGATTTTTGTTACCCGAGCCTTCAGGTCATCAATGAACTTCTTGTCCGACCAGCCTGCCTCCGGGATATAGTATTTTTCGGCAATATATACGTATACAGCATCCATGGTAAGATACTTGCTGTTCGCATAATAATTGAAAAGGGTGGTAAGCATATATTTGAAAAGGAAGGTATCGGTGCGGGAGAGTTCAATAAAATGGTCGACTTCCCTGTATACCGAATCAGGAACCGGAACCACGAGATTATCCAGGTAGTACATCAGTTTTTTCTCATAGAAGGGCGATCGGAGAAGACGCACATCCGAGAGGTCGAAGTAGTCGAAGTAATGCGACTTGAAATAGCGCAACTGGAAGGTCGAATCTGTAATGGTCCCATTGCTGTCTCTCGGGGGATCGGGAACCTCAACGTCTTTCAAGGCGATGAGAAACTTACCCAAAAACGATTCGGAATTGGTTTGAGTCAGATTTGACACATAATCGAAAACTTCGTTGTTTATCTTTTGGATTTTCTCCCTGACATCAGCAGAATCTTTTTTTGTAGAGCTTGAGTTTAGCTGTTTCTGAAGCTCATTTGCCTTATCGCGCTGGTCGGCAATATAACTCTGGTACTTGTAAAACAAGATGTTTTGAGGATCGCCGGTAACGATCGTCTTTCTGGTCAAATCGCTCGTGTCGGCCACAACCGAAAAATTCTGGTTTTTGTCGATTAGTAGATCAAAGCGGCTGCGGTTGGGCAAATACACAAGGTAAAGGCCGGGCGGGAGGGTCTTCTCCCCCGAAAATTCCCCTTGCCCTTTCATGTTAAGGAACGCACTGTCCTGAATAATAAGCGACTCGCGGAAATAATGTCCGAGAATTAATTTGCCCCCGGCAAAGTCGGGCATTGAAATCCGGATTTTGTGCTGAGCCAGCAAATCGGCAGGCAGAGAAAGCGCAAGAGAGAAAACAATAAAACCAATAATAATCCTTCTCATAATAATATCTTTCAGACTATACCAAAATTGTTGAAATGACTTCCAAAATTAAAGAATTCTGCGCGTTAAAGTTACACAAAAATATTTTAGCTGCTTTAGTGCGAATTCAATTTTGCTGAACAGAATTCATGCCAAAAAAAAGAATTGCAGATTCATCTGTTCTTTCCTCTGAGCAATTAGCTTGTGCTTCCGGCGTATTAAGTAAAGCATGAAATACATGCAGTTTGTTTCAGATTGTAATCTTTTGTAAAAATCCTATGAGGCATTAAATATTTATCTGTATCTTGGAATCCATATTTAAAAAACAAATTTTTCAGGTAATGCTCAGCATTGAAAAGGCTCAGGAAGTGATTGTAAGTGAGCTTGAAAAACTCGAAATTCCTCAGGAACCCCGGAATCTGTACGAGCCCGTACGATATATACTCAGCAACGGAGGGAAACGCTTTCGGCCGGCTCTGGTGTTGTTGGGCTGCGATCTTTTTGGGGGCGACTATCTCAAGGCGGTGTATCCCGCATTGGGTATCGAGGTGTTCCATAATTTCACCCTCCTGCATGATGACCTGATGGACAACTCCACCGTCCGCAGGAACCGACCAACGGTTCATATAAAATGGGATCCCAATACCGCTATTTTATCGGGGGATGTTATGTCGATTCTTGCAAGCAGCCTGATAAACAAGGTTGATGCTGGAATCCTGGGACCTGTGAGCAGCCTGTTTAACAAAACAGCCATCGAGGTGTGCGAGGGACAGATGTTGGACATGGAATACGCACTGTGCGAAAACGTTAGCATTTCTGAATACATCAACATGATCAGGCTCAAAACCTCCGTGCTGATCGCCGCCTCTTTGGGAGTCGGAGCTCTGATCGCCGGCGCTGCGGAAAAGGAATCTGAAAGTCTTTATAACTTTGGACTGCATCTGGGCATTGCCTTCCAGCTCCAGGACGATCTGCTCGACAGTTTTGGCGACCAGAATGTTTTCGGGAAAAAAATCGGGAATGATATTATTACCAATAAACGGACCTTTCTGCTTATAAGGGCCTTTGAGAAAGCAAGCGGACACGAGCTTATGGAACTGCAAAAGTATTTTTCGGGGGAGGAGTTTGATGCCCGGGAAAAAATTGATAGTGTACTGGCAGTTTTTAATAAGCTCGACATACGGAAAGAGACAGAGACCAAGATAAACGAACATCATCAAAATGCATTGAAATACCTCGAGGCAATAAATGTTCCGGTTGAGAGAAAGGAAGTTTTGATGCGTTTCTCGGCGGAGCTGATGAAAAGGGAAAAATAGATTCAACCCTACAGATGAAGCAGGTTTGTGGATAGCTCAGCAAACTTTTTCTGGTTTCGGAATTAAATGGCATACAGGTTCGAAAGGACCATTTTACTAAATACAATGCAAATGAAAAATCAGTTACGATCTCTTTTCGCAGCAATCATCCTGTTTTTAAGTTTTACTGCAAATGCATATTCGCAAGGTTTTGATAACCAAACCCGGGCGATTTATATTCTCGACATTTCCAAGTACGTTGAGTTTCCGGCGGATTTTGCCAACCAGGAGTTTTTTACCATCGGAATTCTCGATAAGGAAGACGTTCTGCTTTGGGAAATTGACAACGTGGCACGCGCCCGAAAATTCATTCAGGGCAAACCCATAAAAATTAGTCTTTTTCGTGATTTGTCAGAAATCAAACCCACCAACGTCATCTATGTAAACAAAACCAGCGAAATAAAGATTTCCGCGCTTTTGCCCAAAATTCAAGGAAAGGGAACGCTGCTCATCAGCGAGGGATACGAATTTCGCGAGTCAATGCTGAATTTTGTGGTGGTGAATGAAAAGCCCCAGTTTGAGGCCAATGAAGAGTTGATGAACAAGGAAGGGCTGAAGGTTAACCAACTCTTCCTCGCTCAGGCTATCAAAACCAGAGAAGATTGGCAAAATCTTTTTGAAAAGACCGATGTTGAGCTCAAAGAAGAGAAAGTGGTAACGCAGCAGCAAAAGGTAGTTATAGAGGACCAGTCTGCAAAGATCACTGAGCAGGCAGAGCGCATCCGTTTGCAGGAAGTCCGCCTCGCAAACCTTGATCGTGAAATAAAAGCCAAGCAGGCTAATATCCGTGAAAAAGAAATCGTGCTGGCCAAACAGGTAAAAGAAATCAGCAGTCAGAAATCGCTGATCAGCAGACAGGTTGAAGAAGTAAACAAACAAAAAGAGAACCTGCTTAAACTGGAATCCGACAAAAAGGAGAAGGATTTGGAGATTTCAAAAAAGTCGGCCTTAATTGCTGAACAAGACGGTAAAATCATCGATCAGCTAAAACAGATCGAAAAGCAAAAGCTTATAACTTATTTTGTTTTTGTTGCCCTGATTTTGGTTACAGGACTTGGTTATTTTGTTTATGTAAACTACCGCAACAAGAAGAAAGCTAACGATATACTACAAGAAAAGAACAGACTTATCACCCTTCAAAAGGAAGAGATTCAAGAGCAAAAAGAAGTTGCCGAGATGCAGCGCGATCAGATAAGTTATCAGAAGAAACACATAACCGATAGCATACACTATGCATTAAGGATTCAAAGGGCAATTTTGCCCTCCCTTGAACTTTTCACAGATGAGATAGAGCATTTCGTGCTTTACAAACCCAGAGATATCGTGAGTGGTGACTTTTATTGGGTCAACAAAAAAGACAATCTTTGGATTGTGATTGCTGCCGACTGCACCGGACACGGCGTTCCGGGAGCTTTCATGAGCATGCTGGGGGTGAGTTTTCTCAATGAGATTGTGAACAATAAGAATATCCACAAGCCTGATCAGATTCTCAATACTTTGCGCGACAATATTGTAAGTGCCCTCAAGCAGGAAGGAGCGGAAAATGGAGTAAAAGACGGGATGGACATCACTGTTTGTGCTATGGATTACAATACTGGCGTTCTCGAATGGGCTGGTGCAAACAACCCCCTTTTCATTGTTCAGGATGGGGTGCTAAACCATGTGAAAGCAGATAAAATGCCGGTTGCCATTCACGAGGTCATGGAACCCTTTACCCTGCACACCTTCAAACTGAACAAAGGTGATACTTTCTACACTTTCTCCGACGGCTATGTGGATCAGTTCGGAGGATCGAACCAAAAGAAATTCCTCAGCAAAAATTTCAAGGATGTTATTATGACCCTCCAGGATAAAACCATGTTTGAGCAAGGTGTTAAATTGGATGAGGTTTTCGAAGAATGGAAAAAAGATGTGGAGCAGGTGGACGATGTAACGGTTATCGGATTGCGTTACTAACGGCTATAGTCTTACTCGCATTCGTAATAGGTTGTTGTGTTTCCTATGGTAACGGGTAAATCTGCCTCTTTTGCGATAAGTTGGGCCCCGCAATAGGTGGCGCTGGTTCCCCTTATTGGTTCCTCACCTTCGATTTCAGTAATTAGTGTGCAGGTTTTACAGTCCTCCAAAAGCTCGCAGGAAGGGATTATGGCTGCAAATAATACCAGAATGCCAATACGGTGTAGTCGTTTTTTCATCAGTTTCAAATTTAGTTTTTATGTCCTGACAGCCGGTCCCGATAACGCGGGAGAACCCATATTAATAAGCGTTTCCCGATAAACCGGGTTGGGTTTCATATTAATTCTTCCAAGGATAAAGCACTCTATACGGTTTCAAAAATAGTTATTTTTAATCAATTTCGTTTTTTTGAGGCAAATACTTTCGAAACGCCTCGATTTTGTTTTTAATCTTGCAACACATTCCGGTCCTTCAGCCCTCACTGACATTATTCACGTATTACACAGGGCAAGCCCTGCGCTTATACATTTCGTTCCGTTGGAACTCTGGAATACAAATACGTGAAAAATGCAATTCCATTTTATGTTTTGAAAAGCCATCCACTTTTACTCGTTTTATTCACAGGGCAAGCTCTGCGCTGATAGATTTTGTTCCGTTGGAACTCAGGATTATTAGTCCCAAAAGCACAAAATTCAAAGTATTTTCCATTTCCTGGTTGATTCTTCCGGCGAATGGTTAATATTGTAGGTTTTAGCAGGAAGGATAAAAGAAGTCATGAACGAGGAGTTTTTTGGATTGGGTTTAAACGAGCACCGTCATTGGGGGTACGTCTTTATTCCTTATATTATCAAGAAAAGCGGGGAGGGGAATTTTTATTTTACCTCTCATACGATTTTCCCCAAACCTGGCGACGCGAGTTATCAATCGCTGCCGGAGCCTCAGCAGAAAATGGTGTCGCTTTGTCACGAGTACAGCGATCAAAATCTCTTCAAGCTGTTCAGCAAGAACAAAACCGTCAAGGAATTTCTGGAAAAGGTTGACAAAGTAAAAATAGAAGAACATATTCGGCCATTCATCGAAAAAAGGCTTGCCTCCATTTTTAGCCTTCTGATCAACAGCGACACCAAAGTTTTTTCAAGGGATAAATCGCGGAGCAATATTTTTGATGAGGACTTTGTAACTGCCGTAAATACGGCTGCCGAAGCCGTATTTAGTTTTGAGAAGCAGGAAGACGGCACCCGTTACAGTCTGGAAATCCAGAAAGCCGGTAAAAAACTGAAGATTAAAGATTCCCAGGCACATATCCTCAGCGATTTCCCCGCTATACTTCGAATTAACAACTCCCTCTTTTATGTAAAGGATATTGAGGGAAAAAAGATACGCCCATTTTTTACCCGCGATTTTATCTCAGTTCCTGCGAGTTCAGAATTGAAGTATTACAAGACCTTCATTGTAAATGTAATTCGCGATTTCCAGGTAAAAGCATTGGGATTCGATATCGTTGAGACTAAAGCAGAAAAGCAGGCCTTGCTGAGTCTCGAAGCCGGATTGCATAATAATGCCGTGCTTGTTTTACGGTTCCAGTACGGAAAGAAAATCATTTTTGCCAATAACACGGCTGGTTGCTTTGTTGAGTATTTAAAAGGCAAGGATCATTATTATTTTGAAAAAACCTTGCGCGATAAGATTTTTGAGGAGAAGGCTCACAACCTCCTGAAAAATGCAGGATATATAAGTTATGACGGCGCGAATTACGAGCTTTTCGGAAACCGGGAATTTGAGTTTGAAAAGCAGTTGTACCAGATGGTAGAGGGCATCACAAAAGACTTTTCCTGGCTTAAAGACTCTGACATACAATATACACAAGCAATCAAGGAGAAGAGTTTCTACCTTGGGGATGTGTCGCTGGAGGTTGATACAGAAACCGAAAATGACTGGTTTGACCTGCATGCGAAGGTCAAACTCGATGGTTTCGAAATCCCCTTTCATAAGTTCAGAAAACATATCTTAAACAACATCAGGGAATATATTCTTCCTACCGGTGCGATTTTTGTTTTGCCGGAGGAATGGTTTGCGCGCTACCGGGAAGTTTTCGAATTCGGGAAAACAGAAGGCGACATTATCCGCATCCAAAAGCAACACTTTGTTATTCTGGAAAAAGCCCAGTCGTATGAAAGTCGCTCAAAACTCGAAAAACTTGATAAGCTCAACCGGAGCGAAAACCTTCCGCTGGCTGTGCTGCCCATTGGCCTGACGGCAAAGCTGCGGTCGTATCAGCACGAGGGCTACACCTGGCTGCTGTACCTTCAGACCAACAACCTGGGAGGATGCCTTGCCGATGATATGGGACTGGGAAAAACGGTTCAGGCAATCACCCTCTTGTTAAAAAACAAGGAAAGCCTCGTCGATCAGGTAGCCAGCGCAAGCCCCGACAACCAACAACTGGATTTGTTCGGTCTTCCCCAGGCAAACCTGACTTCGCTTATCGTGGTCCCGGCCTCTCTTATACATAACTGGGTTAATGAGATCCGCAAGTTTGCCCCTTCCCTGAATGTACATGCCCATATCGGAAACCACAGAGGAAAGAACACTTCCCGTTTTCAGCTTTTCGACATCATCCTTTCCAGTTATCATACCATGCGTCAGGATGTTGATCTTTTTTCGGGATTTAAGTTCCACTACATTATTCTCGACGAATCCCAGGTTATAAAAAATCCGGGCAGCAAGGTTTACCAGGCGGTTGAAAAACTCTCATCGCAATTTAAACTGGCTCTGACCGGCACTCCTATCGAAAACTCACTGATTGATCTTTGGGCCCAGATGAATTTTGTCAACAACGGATTGTTGGGCAGCCTTGGTTTCTTCAAGAAGGAATTTGCCATCCCCATAGAGAAAAAGCAGCTGGCCAAGGAGGAAAAACTCAAAAAGCTTATCAATCCCTTTATTCTGCGACGCAAAAAAGATGAGGTCGCCAAGGAGCTGCCTCCCGTTTCGGAACAGGTTATCTACTGTAGCATGACCGATGAGCAACGGAAGTATTACGAGTCGGAAAAATCGATTATCCGGAACTCAATTTTCGAGAACATTGAAAACGAGGGGATTTCGAAATCCTCCATGATAGTTTTGCAAGGCCTGACGCGGCTTCGGCAAATTGCTAACCACCCTTTGCTTGTGGATGAGGAATATGTCGATGAATCCGGCAAATTCAATGAAGTAAGCCGGAACATCGAAAACATCATTTCGGAAGGGCATAAAGTTCTTGTGTTTTCCTCATTCGTTAAACACCTTGAAATTGTTGAGAGGCACATTAAAGCAGAAAACATCAAGTATACAATGCTCACCGGGTCGAGCATAAACCGGGAAGAGATTGTAAAAGCATTCCAGGACAATCCCGATTGCAAGATCTTCCTGATTTCCCTGAAGGCCGGTGGGGTGGGTTTAAACCTTACCGCAGCCGACTATGTTTTTATTCTCGACCCCTGGTGGAATCCCGCATCGGAAAGTCAGGCCCTGAACCGTGCTCACCGCATCGGGCAGGATAAAAACGTATTTGTGTACCGGTTTATTTCGGAGAACAGCATAGAGGAGAAGATACAGCTGCTTCAGGAGAGGAAGAGCAAGCTTGCCGACACCTTTATTCACTCCAATAACCCGATGAAAGAAATAACCCGAAAAGACCTGGAAGAACTGTTTGCTTAAATCCTTGTATATTGAAAGTCAATTTACCATAAAGTATCATGGAGTACCTGATGTCTTACGATCTCTCTACATTTCAATGGTTTTTGGCCATTCTTTGCGGCATGATCATTGGCATGTCGAAGACAGGGATTTCCGGGGCCGGGCTTATTGCTGTCCCCATACTCGCGGCAATATTTGGGGGCCGGCCTTCCGTAGGTTTGCTTCTTCCCATGCTCATTATTGCCGATCTCTTTGCGGTGAAATTCTATAACCGTCACGCCAACTGGAAATATGTAATCAAATTGCTTCCTTGGACAGTTGCAGGAATACTAATTGCCCTTTTCGTGGGGAAATCAGTAAACGACCAACAGTTTCGCGGCATGATTGCCCTTGTGGTAATTGTTGGTATTGCATTAATGATCTATCAGGACCTCCGCCGAAAAAATCTGGAAGTTCCATCATCCTGGTGGTTCAGCGCAATTCTTGGTCTGGGAAGCGGATTTGCTACCATGATCGGAAATGCTTCAGGTCCGCTGATGGCGTTTTATCTGCTTTCCATGCGTCTCCCCAAGAATATATACATCGGAACGGGCGCTTGGTTTTTTTTAATTGTCAACTTGTTTAAAGTGCCCTTGCATGTGTTTGTTTGGAAAACCATAAGCCTGGAGAGTCTTACCTTCGATATGATAATGATGCTGCCCATCATTGCCGGAGCGTTTCTCGGTTACTACCTCATTAAGCTCATTCCGGAAAGAGCTTACAGGATCTTTATTATGGCCACAACACTTGCCTCGGCCATTGCATTGTTTTAGAAACAAGCCGCTTCTCGAGCGCCTCCTGGAAAGCCAGTACTTAGGTATTTCACTGTTTTGCTTTTAGGGGGAAGGAATGAGGCATTGTGATTATAGATCAGGTATTTGGTCGGACAGATAAAAATCGTCTGACATGCTTTGGAGTTTTGCGGTAATCCTGTCAGGTTGCGTTTTTATTGAGGTGACGGCTTTCCTATAACTTTCGGGAATGCATACCTGAGGCATAATAGTTTAATTTCTGGATATGCTAAATGGGTTAACGGAGGCCGTCGCGACGGAAAATAATTTAAAGAATACTCCACTGTATTACAGCTCAATTTGTGTAGATTTGCAAAAAACACAACAATGTCGGACTCTGTTTCAGGATTGATTCAAATTATGCTTGCCCCGGGGATTATGATTTCTGCCTGTGGTCTACTTCTTTTAGGCATGAACAACAAGTATTCCTTGGTTGTAAATCGCATACGTCTGCTTAATGAGGAGCGAAGACGGCTTCGCACCGAAGAAGAGGTGGTATCCAACAAGAAAAGAAGGCATAAGAGCATTGAGCTGCAGATCAGCAAACTGAGCTACCGAATTTTCCTGATCAGGAATGCCGTATTTTCTTATTCCCTCGCAGTAGCGTTCTTTATCATTGCCTCACTTTTAATCGGGCTCAACCAGATCAATTCCGTATCAGGACTCAACTGGGCTGTCATTTCAGCATTCCTGGTTGGAATGCTTTTCGTGCTTTCGGGTGTTATTTTTGCCGCTATCGAGGTATGGAAAGGATTCAAGATCGTACAGATTGAAATCAGAGATTTGAGTTAAAAAGTCTCTTTACAAAATGCAGCAGGCTCCCCCTTCAAATAGAGGGTTTTGTTATAAGTACGCAACTTTTTATCAAAAAAATAAACCTTAAAAGTTTTTTTATAAACAGAAAGTTTTACCTTTAGGTAAACCATTCTATTTAAAATATTGAAAGTTTTAGGCAATATAAGGGATAGTATAGATAAGCTGCACCAGTATTACGGCTCTGACAGTCTCAATGAAGCCATGCACCAGGTCTATTCGGAAATAGTTCAGTTTGATTATAGCAACTGGCTTCCTATTTTTGAGGTCTGTGTAATAAATAATTATCTGCCTGAAAACCTGTTACGCATCTGCATGAACTATTTTATGTGGAAAGGAGACATGAAGGCCAGTGCCGATTTTGCCCGAGTTCTTAAATCTTGGAACAACAAAGGTCTCGACTATCTGGCAGTCCCACCCAGTAATATCCCTCTGAATGAAGTCTATCGCGAATTTGCTCTCGAGGAAGAGGCCGATCAGATGAAAAGAATTATGCGGGACACCCTTAATAATGATATCTTTAATCATAATACCTCTTTCTTTTACTCTGGGCTAAAGTCGCTTTATTACTCTGGTAATCTCGAAAACATTTTACTTCTGAGGGTTTACTTTTCCTACAACCTTCTTTATTATACCCAGATCTGGGAGTTTGGAATTCGTAAGTTAAAAACATTTTCAAGTTACAGCCCCGGGATATTGCAGCAATGGCTTAACATATATTTTACCACTATTGGAGATGATCCCGGGGATGCAGACCTTTTCAATCATATTCTTCCCATCCATCCCAAAGAAATCGAACGCCGCAAGGACCTTTTCCTGGTCTTGGGATTCCACCGCGAAAACGGCAAACTCATCCGGATGGTCTTATTTCGGCAGCGGTCTGACAGAAACAAGGCCATCCCAATCTGGAGACATGAAATGCTGTTCAACTAATTTTTCAGTTTTCTTCCCCTACAGCGGTTTCCTCTTTGTACCAGTTTATTTTCCTTGTAAGAAACATAAATGTTCCCAAAACAATAAATAAGCCTATGCTTCCAAAGAGCAGGGAATAATCCTGTAATTGGAGTATTATGTATAAAAACGCATACAATAGAGTGAGCACTCCTGTTGTAATTAAAGTAAAGCTGAGACTGTGGTAACCACTTTGTATATATAGACTTATAAGAAGAATAATCGCCGCAGCCGAAACCACAAAAGCCCAGTCGAAGCCAATTTGCTCTGAAATTGAGATTAACAAAGCGTAAAATACGGATAAGGAAAGACCTGTAAGTAAATATTGAATCGGATGAAGTCTTTTGGCATTGAGCACCTCGATTAAAAGAAACAGAAGAAAGGTAAGCCCAATAAACATAATTGCATATTTGGCTGATCGATCAGCTTTTTGGTAATGACTGACAGGAAGAAAAAGCCCTACCCCGAAACTGGAATCTTCGATAGAATACTCGGTATTCTTCCACGATTGCGGGAAATTCCGGTTGAGATGGGTTACCATCCAGCTCGCTGTAAACCCGGTATCCGTAATATTCCGGTCGGCCGGAAGAAAGCCGCCTTCAAAAGAGGGATCCAACCAGGGTGAGTTTAAATCGACTTTTGTGACCTTTCCAATTGGGTAAAAACGCAATGAATTGGAACCATCCAGAGAAATATCAAAACGAAAGGGAAGCCTCTCCAAATTTTTTAGGTTTTCCGGGTTAAGCCTTGCGTGAAAGCCTGTTGAGAGAATATCCTTTACAGGAACCCCGGGGATAACTACCAACTCTTCCTCTGCCATATTTATTAGCACATCGTTTTTTATTCCCCTCATATCCGAAATGCCAACACTGACAAAAGCATTTTCATAATCCACATTCAAAGGGTCGATCCCAAGGGAGGTAAAGTCAGGTTTTTCAAAAATCCCCTCTGTTCTGAGTTTGGTGTTGTACACAGCAACCTTAAATATCCCCCGATACCGCATTTCGGGTTCAATGCTTCCGGAAATCAACAACTGGGCCGGAAGAAAATGCGCATATTCGATAACAACAGCGGGTTTCGAATCGGTCTCTACATATTTTTTATAGGGAATGGTAAGAATGGGACCAGCCATGCTTTGGGCATTTCCCCATGAGGAACTGATCTCGTTCAACACTTCTGCCTGACGCATTTGTCTTTCGTTAATTATGTTACGTATCGAAACAACCGGGATCAGCAAAAAAAGACTGAGAACCCCGATTAGGATAAACTTAAACGACACAGTGCGGGTGAAACTTAAAATTCCATTTGTTGTTTTCATTTTGATTGGTTTTTAAAGTGCTTTGTATTTCAAAGTAAATAAATAAAAAAATAGCTGCTAACTCATTGGGCCTTGCTGTTGTTGCTGCGTATGAGGATTTCCAAGGCGTTAAGGTGACTGGTAAAAATTTGCCTGCCCTTGTCCGTGGCAGAATAGCTTGTATTGGGTTTGCGGCTGATAAACTGCTTTGAAACGCTGATCATTTCCTCTGACTCCAATGCTTTCAGATGACTGGCCAGATTTCCATCTGTAATTTCAAGAATTTCCTTCAAGGCATTAAAATCGACCGACGCATTAACCATCAGAATCGACATGATACCAAGTCTTACGCGACTCTCAAAGGTTTTATTTATTTGTTTTATCGGATTGATCATGTTTTCAAACTTTTACCCTTATTCAATTGAAGCTCACTTGCCAATCTTTTACCAGGCCCTTTTATTAAGGTAGTACATTACAATCCCGTAAATAACATGCCAAACTCCGAAGCCCAGGGTCCAAAACAGGAGACTTTGGTTTATAAAAACCACTGCAAGAAGTCCTGTTACAATTTCTGCAAGGCCAAGAAAATTTACACTGTTCTCGGTATATTTCCCGGCATTGATAAGGGCCAGACCATAAAACAGAAGCATCAGCGGAACTATCAGATTCAGTTGCAAACGGAACAAAAGGATTAAGCACAAAATGCCCCCTGTGGCGAGTGGGATGAAGAGATTCAAAAGCATTCTCCGTGTGGCTGAATTCCAAAGTGAGACATTCATCCTTTTGGCTTTTCGTTTTGAAAAATACCAAGCTGAAAGCAAGGCAAGAAACAAAACGATTACCGCATTGAGAACCAAAAAACGAAGAAAGGGAATATCCGCCGATTCGCCAACTCCCTCGTAAAAACTATCGTACGACGCTGCTCCTGCCTGTGTATAGAGCCAGACATTCAGGGCTCCGAAAATTGCTACCGATCCGGCAACTACTCCAGACAATCCGCTAAGAGAAAGGAATTTGGAGGATTTCTCCATCAGGTTGCGTATTTCCGCCAGCTCCTGAAGCTGCTTATTTTGGTTTTCCATAGCGTATAATTAAAAGTGCTTTGCGCTACAAAGTAATAAAAAGAAAAGTTACTGTGCAATAGCTTGATTAAAAAAAAATCCGGACCAAAGCAAAACTTGCGCGCCGAAAACTTGCAAATCAAACAGAATGCACGAACTTTAAGAACTATTGTACAAATTGCATTGCTCTTCAAGGAGCAATTCGAAATCCAAAATCCCATGGAACAACTTACCTTAACCACTCCGGCCTTATTGTTTTCAGCCATATCTCTTCTATTGCTGGCTTACACAAACCGTTTTCTTGCTTATGCGCAGATCGTTCGAAACCTGCATGCCCGATTCAAGGATGATCCCAGTCATATTTTGCTGGGACAGATCAAGAACCTACGCAGGCGGTTGATTCTTACACGAAACATGCAAATTCTCGGAATCAGCAGCCTGCTCCTTTGCGTTCTTGTAATGTTCCTGATTTATGTGGAGTACACCCTTGTTGCGGAAGTGCTTTTTGGAATAGCCCTTGTACTATTGGTCCTTTCACTCGCCATATCGGTGCTTGAGATCCAGATTTCGGTCAAAGCCTTGGACCTCCACCTGAGCGATATGGAAGAACTTGAATAATACGACCAAGTGTTTTTCTGCAAAAAGGCTTCGACCAAAATTCGTCAGGCTTGGTAGGCATCCAAAGCGTTCTTCAACTCGCGAACAATCTCGTTGCGAAGACCAATCGGTTCCAGGACTTTTATGTCACAGCCAAGCCCAAGCAACAAGGCTTTGAATTCATAGGTCGGGTGAACACGATAGTTAAACTGGATATTGGATTCTGTTTCTGATTCGATGCTCTGACTGGGATGAAGGGGCTGGGTAATCAGATAGTGGGCTTGGGGCTTAAGTACTACGATTCGTATACGGGGCGGTTCTCCGGATGGGGAAATTATTCCAACCGTGTTTTTGAAATAATCCCTCGAATTAAAACTTTTTGCGATGTAGGGAAGTTCGGTCTCCTTGATTTCCCAGATACGGTCAAGACCATAAGTTCTCAGTTCCTTCTTTGTTTCGTTAAGGCCAATGAGGTACCAGCGGTAGCGGTACTCTTTCAGAAGGTAGGGATGCACACGTATAAAATAGGGCTTATCTTCGTAAAACGGCTGGTAATAGATCTCGAGAACCTTTTTCTTCCGGATTCCTTCAATGAGTTGCGGAAGAAAATCAGAACCCAGAATTTGAGGAACTTCCTCAAAGTCGATAAAGTCACTCTCCTTGCCGTCACTCAACAAGTTGCTAAGCCTCAGGGTATCGCCCAATTTGAGAACAATCCCCTTGATATCCTCGGATATTTCCTTATCTTTTAAATGCGTAAGATCGGTTATCACCTCCCCCAATAATGCTTGAAAATTACTATTTGATTGGTCCATAAATTTGATACTATGCTGGTTTGTAACACTGCTTGCCAGGCTTATTTTGTTAGTGGTTAAAAATCTTCTTAGCCCTGATAAAAAACTTGGCCTACCCTTTTAATATGATCAATAAAATCTCGATTTGTGAGCGAGTGCAAAACAACAGGGTCTACCATAAATGGCAATGAGCTTTCTTCAAAATCGTTTTTCAGCATCATAAATATTTTTATATCCGGTAAACTGTTCATGATTGCTCGATTTTCTACCCCACTCTTTTTGTACCATACGTGGCTTTAGGAACTTTCCCCATCGCTTTTTTGCCTTTTCTGGAAACCTTGCGATCCGGGTCGAAATGCTCCTTTTCCCATTTCTGGGTTCGTTTCGTGAGTGCATAATGCCGGTACGACATGCACCCGGGAAGGACCACAAGCGCACAAATCAACACGACTATATAGATTATTCTTCTGTTCAGACTAGCTTTAAATCAATGAATGCGAAATGTAAGCCGAAAATCCTTAACTCGTATGCAAATATTACGGAAATCAGTCATTGCTAGTGATATTTTGAGCTTTATTCCCTAAATTCGAATAATTTATTTTAAATCCGAACCCAATGAAAAGCTACCATAAATACTACAAGCTTAAAGCAAAGCCCGATGAAGTTTATAATGCTCTTGTAAAACCTTTTGCAATTGAGCTATGGTCGGGCGACAAAGCAGAGATGGAAGAGACTCCCGGAACCTTGTTTTCGATTTTCGGGGGAGATATAACCGGACAGAATCTTGAGTTCGTTCCGGATGTAAAAATTGTCCAGGAATGGTTTTTCGGTGAAACCGAAAAGGACTCGATCGTCACCATCACCCTTCATGCTGCCGGAACCTCAACCAATGTGGAGCTTTTGCACACAAATATTCCCGATGAGGCATTCGATGACATAAAATACGGCTGGGATCATTATTATTTCGGGGGATTGCGCGACTTTTTTCATCATTAGTTTTTGCAGTGCGCTTGGGTATAGCATAAAACCGCATTCAGGAATCGGTTCGGCAAAAACATTTTTTTAATTTAACTTAGAATACACTTAATCCGGATAAGGCAATGAAAACCCGCATAGTATTGCTTCTCTGTGCAAGCTTGTTTTTATTCAGTTCTTCTTTTTCGAGGGATCTGAATGCGATCAAGCGCAGCGGGAAAATTTATGTGGGGATGACGCGAGACGACAGGCAGAACATAAACTATCCCCTTGCCGTTGAGTTTGCCAAATACCTGAATGTGGAGCTTATAGTTGTTGAGATTAAATGGGATGAGGCATTTATGGTGCAAGGAGCTATTCCACCCGATGTTGAGACGAACCCTGCCACCACCTATAATCCCGACATTTTCAAAAAGCTGGATATTATCTGCTCCACCTTTACAATCCTCGACTGGAGGAAAAAACTTTTCGATTTTGCCGAAACCCTGAATTCCGCTGAACTGCTGCTTGTCGACAAAAAAAGTCCCCCCATAAAAGACTTCTCGATGCTGGAAGGCAAGGCAATCGGGTTTGTTAGCGGGACAAGCTTCGAAACCAATCTGAACCGTATTAACAGGAGCATGAACGGCTCCATAAAGCTTGTTCCCACAAAAACCAGTCAGGAATCGAAGGATCTTCTTCATTCCGGAAAAGTTTTCGGTATTGTTCTGGATGCCGATGAGGCACTGAATTATAATGCCGAGAGCGGCCAGAAATACAGCATAGCTCTTCCCATTAGCCCCATGAGCAAAACTGCCTGGACTGTAGAAAAAGGGAACAACCTGAAAAAGGAGGTGGAGGAATTTTTTAAAACCATCGAAAGCAACAACGTGCTTAACCGGATTTTCAACAACAAATTCGGTATTTCCTACTCGAGCTACGTGGAAAAAATAAACAAAAACGTACATCGCGACCGCTGCAACCGCGACCTCGACGAAATCCTCGCTTCACGAAAACTTGTTGTAGCCCTTCGCGACAGGAGCTTCATCTACAAAGAGGGTGGAGAGAAACAGTTTATGCATGCACTGGCCGAAGAATTCGCCGATTACCTTGGGGTTTCCCTCGAATATGTGGTTACCCCTTACCTTAACAAATACTGGGAAACGGAGACCGGTGAGTTTGTGCGCGATAGCGCATACAATCCCGATTGGTTCAATTATTTCGATCTTGCCTGCGAAGTGTTCGCTCCTCTTGACTGGCGCTCAAAAAAAATCGATTTCGTGCCTGTGTACCCTTCCGAATATTCCGTAATCTCCCGAAAAGACGTGAAAATTGAAAGTATAGAGGATCTCAGGGGACTAAAATGCGTTACCAACCAAGGTTCTGTTTATGAGGATATTTTGGGCGAAAACAATTTGAGCAACTTTTACTTTGACGAGGTAAACAATTTTCTCCCCGACGTCCAGTCCGGCAAAGCCGATTATACCATCATTTATAATGCTTTCTTTGAGCTATCAAGTTATCAAGGGCTGGAATCGAAGATCGCCCTTGGAAATCTTGACGTTTGCTGGGGTTTGCGTAAAGACCAGCCTAAATTGAAGGCTGAGCTTCAGAAGTTTATCACCCAGTCGAAGAACAAGGGACTCATCAAAATTCTTATCAAATCGATGCAGGGACAGACGCTGCAGTCACCAGAAGCGTTTATTCGCAGCTATTACGAAAGCTTTCAATCCGGACAGCTGCCATATGTGATTTTTGGGGCCGAAGATGGTTTGCCACAGGAGAACATATTCACCATTTTTCAGGACAGCAAGGGCTATATGTGGTTCGGTACGAATTCCGGAGCCGTGAGGTACAACGGCAGGGAGATGAAGACCATCGGGGTGCTTCAGGGATTGTCGGATAACAGCGTCAGGTCGATAAACCAGGACTCTGCAGGAATAATATACATGGCAACAGCAAAGGGAATAGCTGTTTTCGATCGCGACACGATTGTGGATCAACTGTTTACCAGCTCAGGGTTTCATTCGGTTTATATCGATAAATTCAACAGTAAATGGTGTATTGGCAACGATGGAATATACATTCTAAGCCAATATGGCTCCCAGCGTCATCTGAACAAAGAATTCCCCCTGCTTCCAAGCATCATATATAACATCGAGGAGGATTTGAATACCGGCGATAAATATATAGCTACATCGGAAGGTGTGTATTTCTACTCCCCCGAGTCAAACCAAATGTTCCGGCTTACAAAGGGCGAAAGCTATTCCCTTTTCATCGACAGCAGCGATAGCATGTGGATTTCCACCAAGGAAGGATTGCTGATCGGCGGGCTACAGGACCTCAAATCAGGGAATTTTGAAAGCCGTTCAAAGAATCTCAATTCGGTACTGAATTTCCCAAACAACATTATTAAAAACATAAGCACTAACAAATACGGATCCGTTTGGCTGGTAACCGACTCAAAAATCATGCAGGTGCTTTCCACTGACCAGTCGGCCATTGTCTATGAGCAGGAAATAGGACTCAAAAACAATAAAATCATGTCCTTCCTCATCGACCAGGAGGATAACATTTGGGTGGGGTTTTCCGGGGGATTGCAACGACTCTCGAATAAAAAAGGCTTACGAAATTTTTACCCCACTACACTAAACTCCTACGTCTATTCCGTTCTTGAGGATCGACACAATCATTTATGGATTGCTTCAAATAATGGTGTTTATTACTTTGATAACAAACTTGTTAAATTCTCGCCGAACCAGAATGGCCATCAGCAAAAGTATGTCATTGCACAGACTCCGGGAAAGAACTTGCTGCTTGCCAGTTCGGAAGGTTTGTACGAAGTGGATCCGGGAACGCTGAGGTTGGTTCGCAAAAAGACATTCGACCAGATTCTCCTGAGCCTTGAAAGTGTTTTCGTCTCTTCGAAGGGTGAAATAGTGCTACTCACCGGAATCAGCGGAACGCTTTACTATTTCGCCGATTTTAATTCCTCCCCCGTGATAATAAAGGAAAAAAGGTCCTCCAACATTTTTCAGTTAATTGAGAAAGACGGTAGGATTTTAGGGGGAAACAGCAACGGGATTGTGGAATTAAAAGATGGGATGCTGAAATCCATTGCCCGTATCGACTGCAACGTCTGGTCACTTTTAAGCGAGGATGGGATGCTATGGCTGGGATCGGAGTGCGGTCTGGGTTATATTTCAAACAACGATTTCAATAACATTCAGTTTGCCCCGATAGACCATAACACCTTGATAAAAGCAATATATCCCGCCAAAAACAAAAACTACCTCTGGTTGGGAACAAATCGGGGATTTGCTTATTTTAACAAGAATTCCAAAGAGGCAGAGTTTTTCGTAGATTCCAGAGACGGACTTTCTGGCGATGAAATCACCCCATCAGGATTGTTTCTCGACAGCAACGATCTGCTTTGGGTTGGAACCTATCATGGTCTAAGCAATTTCAATATCCGGGCAAAGGTCACGGTATCGCACTCACCTGCCTGTTACATCGAACGGGCAATACTGAACGGCAAGAAGATTGAGCTTGAGCCCGGACAGTCATTCCGGCACAATCAGAACAATTTCGTTTTTGAGATATCAGCCCTTTCGTTTACCGATGAGGAATCTATCGAATACGAATTCTACCTCAGGGGCACAGGCAACAGCTATTCCTCCTATCATAAAGGAAAGGAATTCAAAGCCTATTACAACAATCTTCCACCCGGCAAATACGAATTCATTTACAAAGCCAAAGGGAAAAACAATATCTGGGGTTATGCGCAGAAATATGAATTTGCGATCAGAACAGCCTGGTATAACACCTGGATTGTGCGCTTTACGCTGTTAATCCTGATCCTTGCCTCTGGTTGGGGCTTTTATCGGGTAAGAATCCGCCGTGTTGAAGCCCAGAAGAAAAAGCTTGAGCTGCTGGTAAAGGACCGAACGCGTGAGCTTGAAGATGCCAATGTTGAAATTGAAGCTCAACGAGATCTTGCTACGGGTCAGCGCGACCAGATAGCGGCCCAGAAAAAAGAGATTACCGACAGCATCTACTATGCCGAACGAATCCAGCGTTCGCTGCTTCCTCAGGCCAATAGTTTGAAAACAATTCTCCCCGAGCACTTTATTCTGTTCAAGCCCCGGGATATTGTGAGCGGCGACTTTTATTGGGTCACCGAAAAAACAGACAAAGTATTTCTTACAGCGGCCGATTGCACCGGACACGGTGTTCCAGGAGCTTTTATGAGCATGCTGGGAATCTCGTTCCTGAACGAGATCGTGAATAAATCGGAGGACATGGGTCCGGAGGAGATCCTCAACCAACTCAGGAAATACATCATTAAAGCCCTTAAGCAGACAGGTCAGGAGGGAGAGGCCAAGGACGGTTTGGATATGAGCATAGTGGTTTTCGACAAATCCCGGAAAACCCTAAGTTTTGCCGGGGCAAACAACCCTCTGTACTTTGTAAGAACGGGGGAATTGCAGGAAATAAAAGGCGATAAGATGCCGGTGGGAATTCACGAGAAAATGAACTCATTTACCCGGCATTCTTTTGATATTCAACGAGGCGACACATTTTACATCTTTTCTGACGGTTATGCCGATCAGTTCGGCGGGCCCAAGGCGAAGAAGTTTATGTACTCGAACTTCAAAACCCTGCTAATGACACTGCAGACCAAGTCGATGCGCGAACAAGGGAAAATTCTTGACGATACCCTTGAGGCTTGGAAAGGCGATGTAGAGCAGATTGACGATATTGTGGTTATCGGACTCCGCCTTTGACAAGGATTTGTAGAGCGCATTGTATTCATTGGGTTTTGCAGCAGCAGTTACAATTGAATGGACAGAAAAGCAGTTTTAAGCGAAAAATGGATCAAGGCATCCATCATCGGGACTACCTGGGCAGCATCGGAAATTGTGTTGGGTGGTTTCCTGCATAATTTAAGGATCCCCTTCAGCGGTAATATTCTAACGGCCATCGGGATTGTTATTTTAATATCTGTTAGTTACATCTGGACGGAAAAGGGGCTTTTTTGGCGGGCCGGACTGATCTGTGCCCTGATGAAAACCATGTCGCCCAGTGCAGTCATTTTCGGACCTATGATTGCTATCTTCAGCGAATCCTTGCTGTTCGAAATATCCACCCGTTTGCTGGGAAGAACCATCCCGGGTTTTATAATGGCTTCTGCTTTGGCGATGTCGTGGAACTTGTTTCAGAAAATCGCAAACTTTATCATATTCTACGGTTTCAACATTGTTGAGATTTATGCCAATTTGCTCACGTACGCCGAAAGACAGCTTCGCCTGCAATTCGACATTGTCTGGCTGCCCATTTTCGTCCTGCTGGCCGCATACATCATTTTCGGCGTCTTTGCAGCAATCATTGGTATTAAGACCGGGAGGAAACTTGCAGCTCAAAGGCAGGAGGCAAGGCCTTCGAATAATTCCAACCCCAAGGCCGCTTTTGTATCACCCAACGACACAGGATTCAAGTATTCTATAGGCTGGCTATCAGCAAATCTTCTGCTGATCATCGGGTTGCTGGCCATGTTGAACTATTTGGACTGGATCTATTGGAGCGTAAGCGTTGCAGCAGTGGTTATCGTTTGGGCGCTTAGGTACAAAAGAGCCTTGCGGCAACTCTCGAAACCCAGATTTTGGTTGTTCTTTGTTTTCATCACCATGATAACAGCTTTCGTTTTTACGAAGCTTCAGGGAGAAGCCAACAGTCTTGCTGAAGGTCTTTTGACCGGAATCCGAATGAATTTCCGGGCAACCGTTATCATAGTCGGGTTTGCGGTATTGGGAACGGAATTGTACAACCCGCGAATCCGGACATTTTTTTTAAAAACCTCATTCAAGCAACTCCCCCTGGCCCTTGAACTTTCATTTGAATCCCTACCTGCAATAATAGGGAGCATACCGGGATTTAAAAGTCTTGTCAAAAATCCAGTATCGGTCATCTATGCAATGATATCACATGCTGAAAGCCGATTCGGTGAACTTAGTCGAAAAACCAGCTTCCAACGGAAAATATTTATTATTACAGGAACTTCCGGTAGTGGGAAAACCAATCTGATTAAGAGTTTAATTGCACATTTAAAGGATGCCCCCATTCGGGCCGGAGGTCTCTATTCAGAAAAAATTATGGTGGACAATACTCTGGAGGGCTACGATATTGTTGATGTTCAAAGCGGAGAGAAAGAGGCTTTTTTACGAATTGCAAACGATGATAAACTAGAAAGGTTAGGCAGATTTGGGATTTTTCCGGGGGGAGTGAAAAGAGGACTCCTGGCACTTGAAAAATCAAAAGACCCTGACATAGGGCTTGTTATTATCGATGAAATCGGAGCGCTCGAATTGAAAAATGGGGGATGGTCAAACAAAATTCGTGAGTTTCTGGATGAACCGGATCGACATATGATTCTTGTAATCCGCGAAAGCGCACTGAAAGATATCCTGGAGAAATGGAATTTCACCAACTATAGTGTTTTTAGAATTTCCGGGAGCAACAACCATCAGGCGCTGCAGGAGATAATTGGACAAATTGTTGTAAAATGAAACTTCCATGCCTCAATTATTAATTCTGATTTAGGAGGCACAAAAGAACGCATAACTCAGGAAACTGGGCGCATGGAAGTTCCATAAGGCCAATTAATTATTATACTATTTTCGTGTGAAAATGATATTGATAAAAAACGATTTCATTGAAATATTATGTAATTTATATCCGAAAATAAAAACCCATGTCCGACAAATTTCTAAATAAGTACCGTATATCCTCAACACGGTTGCAAAACTGGGATTACCGCTGGGCTGGGGCATATTTTATAACAATTTGCACCAAAAATCGCGAACATTATTTTGGCAGCATCACAAACAGCGAAATGCAATTGTCGGGTGCAGGAATATTAGCCGATGTGTTTTGGCATGAAATAAAAAACCATTCAAAAAACGTGGAATTGGGTAATTTTGTGGTAATGCCAAACCACGTGCATGGGATATTGATATTAATCGGCGACGTAGATACAGGGCATGCCCTGTATCTACCGCCGCAACCACCGCCGCAACCACCACCACCACCCAAAACCATTGGCCAACAACGTTTTCAAAATGTCGGTAAAAATTCCGTTTCGTCTATAATTGGTTCCTACAAATCCGCCGTTACAAAACACGCCCATCGTTTGGGGTTAGATATGGAATGGCAGGAACGTTTTCACGATCACATAATCAGAGATGACGGAGAATATCAACGAATTTCAAAATATATTGCAAATAATCCACAAAAATGGGAATCAGATTCCCACAAATAATATATTTATAGCATTGAACAGCTGTTGCCAATGAATACGGAACAAACTGCCAAAATCGTTAAATAACCATAACATCAAAAAAAATTATGAGAAGATTAACTGTTACATTTTTTGCCACAATACTGCTCATATTGATTATTCAAGCCTGTGCGGTTCATAGTCCTCAACCAAAATTATCTATCGACCTGCCCCGCCTGGAAAACTTTTCCCTTGACGGAAGCCCTGCCGAATGGTCAAAAATCGAAGCTTACCGTCTGTGGGCCGACCCTTTGGGGCAATACAGCGATCCTGAGGATTTTGAGGCCTGTATGAAAGTTGGCTGGACTGCCAAAAGCCTGCACTTCCTATTTGAAATCACCGACGACAGTATTTCGTCAGATACTATAAATCCCTGGAATGGCGACGCTATAGAAATATTTTTGGCGCCCTTCAGGGGTTCGGCAGAAATTCACCAGGTCTCAATAGTTACTCTCCCAGGAAAAGACTTTATCCGCCTGTCCGGATTTGATGCCGGAGATCATTCTGGATTGTTCTCGGGGGAGGTTCACGCTGTCACTCAATTTCAGGGAAACAAAAGAATTACAGAAGTCATAATCGGAATCCGGGAAGATAACCATGACAAATTCCTGAAAATAAACAGCCAAAGCAGTCTTGCCCTTCAGGCATACGCCGACGATGCCGACAGCAAACCTCAAAACAAACTAGTCTGGTATCCTTTGGGACAAAGCTACAATTCGTCCTCTTCCATGTTCACGGTAAACCTAAGCGATGCAATGCCGACCCGTCTCAAGGGATCTTCCCGTGTTACAATCACAGACAATCATAAAATGAATCTCTTTGTTTTCGGGGGGATTAAAGGCGACAAAATCGACCTATTCCGCAATGGCATATTTGTGAAAGAATATCGTTCTTCAAGTGCGACAAGCCATCTGCCAGACACATTCGACATTAGCTCCCTGGACTGGGACATCGAAAACGACACATTGTTTGTTACACTTAATGGCGAAAGTCTATTTCTACATGAGCTTTTCCTGGCTCCACGGCTTTATGAATACACCGAAGGAAAACGATTTGACAGGGAAATCAGGAATTTCGTTTATATGGACCGGCAAGCCTCTCCCCCGAAAAACGCTACCTTGTTTATCGGAAGTTCAAGTATCGTCCGCTGGGAAACCCTTCGAAGCGATTTTCCCGAATTGCAGATTATTCATAGGGGTTTCGGGGGATCCACAAGCCCGGAAGCTCTTATGTACATGGACCGGATCGCTTTGCCCTACAAACCTTCCCAAATAATTTATTACGAGGGGGATAATGATATTCCCATGGGAATCACACCGGAAGAAGTTCAGGCAAACGTAAGGTACTTTATTGAAAAAGTTATGGAGGAATTGCCGGAAACAAAAGTTTATATTCTTTCCCCTAAACCAAGCATTCACAGAATGCACTTATGGGAGAAGTACAAGCAGACCCACCAATTGCTGAAAGAGCTTGCTGAAAGTCATGAAAACGCGGTATTTGTGGATGTTGCTACACCCATGTTCAGCAAGGATGGAAAACTCAGGCATTCGCTATTTGTAGAGGATGGCATCCACATGACTCCCGAAGGATACGCTATCTGGACCGAAGTATTAAGAAAAGCGCTTTCGCTGTAGTCGACAAAACCAAATATATTCATCAACTCCTATTGCAAGAGTTCTTATTTAAGAAGCACATATACCGGGCAGTGGTCGGAATGAACAATGCCTTGCAGTATTCCCGCATCGAGCAGGCTTTGTTTCATGTTTTCGCTTGCCATGTGATAGTCGAGTCGCCAGCCCAGGTTTTTCCCCCGAGATCCGGCCCGGTAACTCCACCATGAGTATTGTTCGGGCTGTTGGTTAAACACCCTGAAGGTGTCAACAAAGCCCAGGGCGGTAAGCCGATCCATCCATTCCCTCTCTTCGGGAAGAAACCCCGATGATTTCAGATGCCGTTCGGGATGATTAATGTCGATAGGTTTGTGGGCAATGTTATAATCGCCCGATAGAACAATATTTTTACGGGTAGTTTTTAGCCTGAGGAGGTATTCATAAATGGCATCGAGATATTGCATTTTCACTGCCTGACGGATATCACCGGTGGTTCCTGAGGGAAAGTAAGAGTTGACAATGGTTAGCCCGTCGATTTCAGCACAAATGAGCCGTCCCTCATAGTCGAATTCCGGAATTCCGATCCCGATTGACCATGAATCGGGCTTTTGCCGGCTCAACACTGCCACACCGCTGTATCCCTTTTTAATTGCAGAATGCCAAATCTGATGGTAGCCCAGAAACTCGAAAGACATCTTGTCGACCTGGTTCTCCTGCATCTTGGTTTCCTGAAGACAGATGACATCAGGCTTTTCGGCATCGAGCCATTCCATAAAACCTTTGCTGATTGCCGACCGCAGGCCGTTAACATTATAGCTGATTATCTTTTTCATACGGATTAAGAGGATTTCCCAGGTTTTGATTCTGTTATCCGGAACAAAAACACACAACAGGGTTTTGCTCCTCATTGCAAAGCTAAAAGGATTTAAAAACAATGAATCTTTATGTCAGAAATTTTTCTGAAAAAAGGTTTTAATTAACTATGTTTGTCAAAATAAGATGTTTAAATTGCAAAATTTAGCTAAAGCTGCTAAATATCAATGAGATAAACGCCTCGGATTTGGAAAAAGGGATTGTCATAAAGTCGACGGGAAGCTGGTACACAGTAAAAACAACAAAGGGCGATATCTTTAACTGCAAGATACGTGGCACTTACCGTATTAAAGGAATCCGTGCCACCAGTCCCGTTGCTGTAGGTGACAGGGTTGAGATCAGCGGGATCGAGAAGGACAACACTTCGGTTATAGAAAAGATAGAAGAGCGGAAAAACTACATGATCCGTCGTGCCTCCAACCTCTCCAAAGAGTATCAGCTTATTGCTTCGAATATTGATCAGGCCTGGATTATTGCCAGCCTGGTTTCTCCCAAAACATTCCTTGAGTTTATCGATCGGTTTCTGGTAACCGCGCAGGCATACCGGATTCCGGCATTCATAATATTCAATAAAAGCGATCTGTATAAAAAGGAACTGTTGGAAGAGCTCGGGGGATTGATAAAACTATATGGCGACATTGGCTACCCTTCCTATTCGGTTTCGGCGAAGGAGGGTAAAGGCATTGATTTCCTGAAACAGGAACTGAAAGGGAAAACTACCTTGATCTCCGGAAACTCTGGAGTTGGAAAATCAACACTAATTAATGCCGTCCATCCGGAGGTGAAGCTTCGCACCGGCAGCATTTCCGACTATCACAAAACCGGAAAGCACACCACCACTTTTGCTGAAATGGTTGAGTTGGACAGCAACACATTTATTATAGACACCCCTGGCATTAAAGGCTTTGGGGTAGTGGATTTCGATAAAGGAGAAGTGTTTCACTTTTTCCCTGAGATTTTTAAAGTATCCGGGAAATGCCAGTTTAATAATTGCCTACACACCCATGAGCCAGGGTGCGCGGTAAAAAAAGCAGTTGAAGAAAATGAAATAGCTTCTTCACGGTACGAAAGTTACTTGAGTATATTGGATTTAGATGAAGGCAGGTATAGAGGAGGGAGGTAACATTATTAGCTTTTTGTCGTATGACATCACTGTTGTTTTACTGTTTGTTTTGAATTAATTATAACGATACATGTATTCTCTTTTAACTTCTGTGGTCTAGATGAAAAACTTATACCTGGCTATAGTTTTAGCCGTACTGTCTGTGGTCTGTTTGAATGTTGTCTTCTTTCTGAAGTTTAAACGGAATATAATCGATTATCAGAAAGCTTTGGTTGCAGAGCAGGTTGGACTTTGTGGTTCACACATTGAAAAGACGATTGCCTCGTATGAAAACGACCTTACCCGAATTATTTTCGCAAATATCCAGAAAATGCCGGATATTTTTACCAATGACAGGGTTTTCAAGGACATATCGCTCAATTTGCAGGGTCTATATTCCAAAAACAGGGATCTGATAAGCTGGGTATTTACCTGAAAGACAATGATGAGCTGGTTATCGATTCCTTCCCGAGGCAAGCCAGCAATGATCTTCGGGCCAAAGATATTATTATCAAGCAGAAAGGGTATTATCTTAGTTACTTCCCCTTTTATAAAAACAATGAGTTAACCGGAAACATCGTTGTGGAAATTAATCTGGAAAGGTATCTCAATTCCATCTTCTCACTATTCAGGCTCAAAGGACTCCAGTGGCAATGGGTTGTGAGTAGCGATAACCAAGTGATGTTGTGTAATTTTCCCGATACTGTTTTAATTAGGGATCTTGAAACAATAACAAAAAGTATAGATTCTGAGGAGGAGTTGGTTTTGGAACATTACTATTCCGATTCGGAGGATTCGGACCAACTGATTATCTCAGCCGTTTACCCCCTCAATGTATTGAACAATGACCTTGGCGTGGTTTTCACCATTGAAGCGGGT
>JAIFNN010000115.1 GCA_020047715.1 Bacteroidota bacterium
TGTTTCCAGAATACGATCTTCTCATCAATCGACATGGTCTTGGAAAATCCATCATACCCTTTCACATTCTGTATTGCAACATTTGGATAATCAGGCATTTTAATAAGTGAGGTAAAAGGGTGGTTATTCCAAATGGAAAGAACGTTAAATCTATTCCTCGCCATTTCATCCAACCAGCTTGTCCAGAACGTCATATCCCAAACGTTAGGAATCGCCTTTTTATAAGAGGTTCCATTCGAGGATGAAAAATAGGTGGGGCTTTTTTCGTCAAAAGGGAGATTTAGTTTTATTCCCCGCTTTATAATAGTTGGAGACTCCTGGTTGTTGTAGGTTCCCGTGTATCCATAAAAGGAAATATTTTCTGCAATTTGTAAACCGCCATACATCGCGCCATTGATGTCTCCACCCAAAACCCAGTAGGAAGTCTGACCCTGGGTAGTGGTGTGCAATGCATACGCTTGTTCACCGAGACCTGAAGGAGCAGTTCCTCCCTGATTCAAGAAAATCCGGGTTATAGCTGTATCTGTTGCCAGGGCAATAACTACCTTTTTGTTTGCATAAGAGTTGTTCAGAGATGATAAAGGGAACAATTCTACAGTATACCCTTTATCCTCCAGTGCTTTTTGAATGTCGGCAGCTGCGAATTTAATTTGCTCAGCAGTGGCATCATAAAAAACGCCTGCCTCTTCTGCAAATACTGAAATCTGAATGGAAAAAGCTAAAATAATTGATGTGCAAATACGCTTAACCTTGTTTATACTCATTTCTTATTCTTTTATAATTTTCAGCTAATTACTAATTATTTCAGATGAGGGAACACCCTGACCTCCCAGGTCAGTATATTCCTTTAAAGCAGCTTCATCGCCAAATTTCCAGTCGGGGTTGATTGACAGATTCCTGAAAGAGTCGGTATAATAGGTTTCTTCCATTGCCCTGCTATAGTTTATCCACCAGCAGTATGCCAGAGCCATTGATTTCCTGGCTTTCTCAATCTGTCCAGCTTTTTTGAAGGTTGCTCCACGGACTTTATGCGCGTAGTATATGCTGAGATATGACATTTGCCTGATGTTGTTTATTGCCATATCCAGATCGACATTTCCATTGCTTTTAACGGCATTGATTAACGACAATGCCTTTTCGGCATCTGCCTGCATTTCGTCGGCAACTTCATAGGATGACTTTTTTCCATCGCAGGTTCCTGCTGCTGAATTTGCTATATCACAAAGACTTGAGCCTTTTGCAACGGTGGTTTCATTTGCAAAACCATCAATGGTTCTGAAGCCGGTGCATCTGCCCGGGTCGCTCCAGCAGGCTTCAGGGTACCAGTGAAAATCAAGACTCCAGTTACCCATAATAAGTTCAGTAACTTTTGGAAGTGGCCTTGAAGCGAGTGTCCATGCCTGGAAGAGATTATCTGAAGAAACAGTAGGGAATCTGGTTGCCAAAACATTTTTAAAGGCATCATCGCTTGTTTGCGGGTTATAAGAAATCCGACCCCAAAGCATCTCCATATACCATCGCCTTTCAACCTCAAGCTGTCCGTTCATCGCCTCGTTTTTGCAGAAGTATGTACGACTTGGGTTGTATCCGTCCGAACCAATATACATGGAAACCACATCCTGTTTGTTTGGAATACCGGCCATATAGTCGCGTACAAATTGCGGATCGCCCCAGTTAATATAAAAATAGTCGTCATTTCGAATCGTTATCCAGGTTTTGATTCCCAATTCTGAAGCAGATTCTATGGCTGCGCCCCATCTGGGAGTTGTAGTTGAATACATGTGTGCCTGAGCATACTTGAATGAAAAATTCAAGGTTAAATTTGAAAGAGTTTTAAGGCTTGCATAAATGGAATCAAACAACTGGGGGTTTGAATATACACTACGGTGAATCAGATTGAATTTTCGCGAAGGATTTTCAGTTAGATAATCATTAACAGCTTTACCAATAGCATTATAGGTCCAACTTGTGTTGTCTTCGGAGCTTTTGCTCATGCCATCTCCTGCAGTGATACCAAAGCCATCAAGGTCCGGATAGGTGTCGATAAGCGCCTTTATACATTTGTTCATGTAATCGATTGTAGTGGGATTATCCAGACTCTGTGTAATTTCAGGATATTGATCCTTGGCATAATCGACATAAACATTCCAGTTAAAAAAATAGAATTTCATACCACGGCTGTGAGCGTATTGCATCACTTCGCGCCAAAAGGCTACCCTTTGTTCATGAGTGCCGGAAATGGATGATGAACCCAAACTGATAGCAGATTATAACGATTCCTGGCCTGCTGATCAATTAATTTTTTCCAGAAAGTTATATCCCAAACATGAGGAATAGCCTGCTTTGCAGAATTTGAACTCCATCCCCCCACATAAGTTGGGATTCGCCTGTCAAGAGGCATATTAAGTTTCATCCCCCTGTTTAACATAAAAGGAGACTCCTGATTATTGTAGGAAACGGAAAAGCCATCTCTGGAAATATTCTCAGCAATTTGCAAACCCCCATACATGGCACCATTGATGTCGCCACCTAAAACCCAGTAGGAAGTCTGACCCTGCTTCGTGGTGCGCAATGCATAAGCTTGTTCACCGAGTCCGGAGGGAACTGACCCTCCCTGATTTGTGAAAATCCCGGTAATTGCTATATCTGTTGCCAGGCCAATAACAACTTTTTTGTTTGTATAAGAGTTGTTGAGAGATGATAGTGGGAACAATTCTACAGCATAACCTTTATGCTCCAAAGCTGCTTTTACATCAACTGCCGCAAATTTAATTTGCTCCACATCCAAATTATAATAAACACCTACGGTTTCGGCATGAGAAACAGAATAAAAAATAAAAGGCATTATAAATGAAAAAAAGAATTTTCTGAAACTATTTATAAAACGAATTTTATTCATTTTTTTAGCGGTTTAGTTTTGTTAAACAAAAATTACTTTATCTATTCGAATTAGCTTTTTATGTTACTATTCAGCCCGTTTAGAAGGCACTATTTTCTTTGCGGGTCTTTAAGCATGATTTTTCACGTTGATTTTCAAAAGCTTGCCATAAAAAATATTTCTGAAGGTTAATTTTCCCCTGTTATTAAGTATTTATCCACCTTATTTAAATAATAGTCAAACAATTATAAAACAAAAACCTTATGAACAGAGGTCTGGTCGTCTTCGATTACCTGTACTATTACCAGTCCTTTCAAACTTAGAATCTTCAGATCGATTCTTTGTTTTTCGTTAATAACCCGCGAGCGATAAACTAACTGGTTAGAAGAATTATAAATCAATATCTCTCTTTTTGAAGGTATATTTCCAAAGTCAATGTGTAATATACCAGAAACCGGATTTGGATAAATTTTGACAGGTTCAACTGTTTTAATCCTATAACTTGCATGCGTTGGGATCATGGAAAAATTTGCCGTGATTAATCTGGGAGCATTTACCATGAATGAGTAAGAACTGTCTGTGGATTGAGTCGTAACATTTTCTGTCCAATTGACAAATGTGTAACCAGGTAAAGCTTTTGCAGAAAGAGATACTGATTGTCCGGATTGATATGTACCGCTACCACTGACCGTTCCGCCTTCTGCCGGATTTGCTGCTGCTTTTATCTCGTAGGATAGGGGTGCAGCAAGCCATTTAAAAATAAAAATTATCTTACCATTGCTACCGTCTCCACCTTTCATACTAGTATTTGCAGATGCACGCACAGCAGCGCCGGAACCACCAGCTCCCGGTGCCTGGCCCGGATTTCCAACGTTAGTGGCATTGATTCCGATGCCGCCACCAGCACCGCCATCGGCACCTGCAGCACCTGCAGAAGGAGCACCGGCATTTCCGCCATTTCCCATTGCTCCGGCACTTCCACCGCCACCACCTGTACCATTAGAATTCCCGGACCCTCCTTTTCCTCCATAAAAAACAACATCACCGATATTACCCGTTAAAGCTGCAATACCTCCCGCTCCACCTGCAAAAGAACCAGCAATATTCTGTCCCCCGGAACCGCCAAGCGCCAATGCAATCACTTGATTGTCTAATGAAACCTTAGAGGACCCGCCATTCTGAATCCTATCAACAGATAAGTTTTCAAATTCTGACAGGGCAGGTTTACCACCTGCTCCAAGTGTAAAGCTTAAAACTTGTCCGGAAGTTACTTTTTTCTTCGCACCTGCATAGCTGCCACCAGCACCGCCCCCGCCACGCGATTGGAGGGCTGCTGAGCCATTTGAAGCTGAACCGCCCGCTCCGCCACCACCCCATACATTAATGGTAACACTATCAATTCCATAAGGTATTGTAAAAGATCCGGAGCCAGGCGCTTCAATCACAATAGGCAAATTAAAATTAGGTTCGGAGAAACTTGCTGTAACGGACATATCCTTATCTACAACAACTGAAATTGGATTGGTTGATCCCGTTGCATCGCCACTCCAATGAGAAAAAACATATCCTGGCTTAGCTATTGCTGTTAAAAGAACTGTACTTGTTTCGGAATAAGTGTTTTGTTCAGGATCCCTGGAAACTGAACCTTTAATAGAGTCAGCGAAAAGCGTTAATGCTACATCTTTGGGCATACCAAACAGAAGATATTTCACGAATTCGTTGGTTTCAAAATAGGTATTATAATTTTCAGAGGTTACCCTTGTTCCCCCTATCGTTATATTATCAAAAATGAGTCCTCCATACCATGGTGCAGCAGAACAGCCCAATATTCTTTGTTTACTTCCAATTGCCATACCTGCAATAGAAATATTTTGAAAAAGGATTCCTGAGTAACTTGAACCCACTTGTGTTGGTGATGAGCTTGTTCCCAAATATGAAACAAGATGAAATATCGGCATATTCACCAATTTATCATGAATACGAATATCTCTGAAAATAACATTTACATTTCGCTGGCCCGGCGTTCCACCGCCGCGTTGTTGAAATCCACCGCCATTTGTTGCACCCGGACTGCGTAAACGTGCATAGATCACATCGCAATCCTCAATAATGAGAGGTTCTGCCATATTCTCTGAAATAGTTGCCATGTGGAATAGTGCGGCATTGGCATCTTTCCAAAAGGTACATCTTTTTTTAGTTCCTTTTGCATACGAACAATCATCCTGGGTTCTGATAAAACAATCCTCAGCAGGCTCATAACCACCAATGCCATCTCCATTGGCTCGCCATGATATTACTTTCGTCCAGCTGAACAAACCGTTCGTTCCTCCAATAGTATAGACTGAATGATTAGCCGGATCAACAATGCTTATTCCGTGTACACGCCAATTCAGTCCATTTTCGATTTCGAAACCTTTAAAAGAACCTGTTGCATCAGGAACATAATTTGGGTGGGTAATTTTTGCACAGGAAATAGTTCCATAGCCATAAATCGTGATATTCTCTCCGTTTTTGGTATAAATTCCTTGTGGAACACCTATGTTATTTATATTACCATAAAAAATAGCATCGCCGGGGATATACGTAACTTTACCGGGATATACTTTAAAATCCCTCCCTGCATAATGAACTCCGGGTTTAAAATACAAGGTATCGTAAGAGGCCGGGTTGATTTGTCTTAATGCAGCAGAATCGGTTCCCGGTTCTACATAATGAACCCCTGCTCCATTTAAAGATGGCTTTTTGATTACCGGATTGGCAAAAAGACTAATAGCATGGACGGGATGGCCAATAGGGTTAATGGCTGCGTTATAATCGTCCATTTGTCCGTTAATATCAATAACTATTTGACAAGGATTAAAAATTGTAAAATATATTTTTCCATCAACAAGTTTAGCTAAGCTGGCTTTCTGTGCCGGGTGAACGGTTGCTTTGACGAAATCCTTACCTCCAATTTCAAATCCGTTTTTGGCAGCTATTTCCACTTCAACGGCAGTATTATTGCTCATTTCAATATTGCCATACGTGTGACTCCATTCACTTGTATGTTTCGCATAATGATATACAGTAGTTTGCAAAATTTTGCCATCATTCTGTGGCACCGATACTCCTCCAAGTTCCTGGGCCCGGTTGTATGTATAGTGTGCGAAAACATCCACCCACTGGTTGTTCGTAGCTGCCGAACGCACCCTGATTGTATATTTATTTGAAGAATTATGACCCGGAACATCTGAATAAACAAGAAGCGTATCCGTGTCTTTTCTAAACTGAGGACTTGATTCTGTGGCAAATAGATTTGTGGCACTAAATACCAGTATTGAAATCAGAAGTTTTAGTAATTGTTTTTTCACTTCAAACAATTTTGATTCAAATAATCCTGTTGAAAAAAACGCATAGCTCTAAGAAAATAATAATTGAAAATCAAGGCTGTAGCACTTTAATGATGTTAACATGATCAAGGAGTACAAATCCTTCCGGTGAAATACCAATGGTATTGTCACCTTCTTTTAAGTGGACTGTAATCCTGTCCCAGACCCAGTTACCGATATTTCCGCTGTTCCAGAATTCAAATTCACTTTGTTTTTCTCCATTTATCTCCAGGGATGTCGTAAACACTTCTTCACGGCTCAACGTGTATCTGAATTCCAACACATATTCTCCCTCAACCGGGGCATTGTAATTCCAGATTAACGGCTGCCTGGAATGACCTTCGCCACTTCCAACATAACCTCCTCCGGTAAAACCCTTAAGATTTGTTTTAATCAGTTCAGGATTTGCAATACAATCTTCGGCCTCAAGTATTGTACCGCCCGATGTAGGTTTCATCGACTCCAAATCAATTATACCTCCATTGGAAGTAATTTCATAAAGTGCCAATTTGAAGTTTTCCTTCCAATCGACATACCCTACACGATTCGTCCATAAAGGATTATAATAATTTGAAAATCCAAGGGCGGTATAAAACCTCCAATAACTTGCAGATCTATTCAGTTCCACCAAAGCTTTTTCATGCCATTCTTTTTTAAATGTTTCCCTGAAAATGGCCATGAAAGTAGCAGCCTTTATTTTATGGGCATAATACTCACCTAACCATGCCATGGTTTTGATATCATCAATAGTCAATTGAAGTTCTTGTGTAGTGTAAGAGTTTTGTTTCTCAGCCCAGTTTAAAGCAGCTTGCGCATTTTTCATAATACTATCAGCAACTTGCAGTGGTGTTATTCCGGGAAGGCTGGAATTCGAAAGAAATGCCTTTACATAGTCAGGAATGGAGAGGTTTCCGGTGCCTTTATGAGGTTTCAGATCAATGAAGCTGTTAAGATCGTGATAGCCCGAGGGGGTTTTGGAAACAGATGGTTGGGATTGCCCTGACTCAATATACCATTGAAAATCGAGCGCTCCCCAGTGAAAGCCAGTAACAAGCGGGTAAATCAAAGATGCACTTTGCCAGGCATTAAACATTTCAAGGGCATTTACTGATGGAAAACGCGATTGAATTATATCTACAAAACGACTGTCAGCCATATCGGGATTATATCCAAGCCTCCCCCAGCACATCCATTGATACCAATGTTTGGCAATCTCAATTTCGGGCGTCCCGGCGATGTTTTTAGTTAAGAATTCCCGGCCCCAAACGTATTGGTCGGAACCATAATAAAAACCTTCAGATATTTCGTATGGAATATTCTTAATGAAATCTCTCACGAAATGAGGCGCTCCCCATCTGAAATAGAAGTTATCATCGTTACGCAGGGTCCATAGGGTTTTCAGGTTTTCTGTCTGAATATCTTTTACAAACTCCTGATGAAAAACCTGATTTACGGAGCTGTAAACATGTGCCTGCGCATATTTAAAACTAAATACGAAGTTGATATTCTTATTTTCGGTAATGCCCTTAAATATTTTGGTGATTTCGTTTGCTTTGCTTTGATGCTGGCGGTGTATAAAGTCAATTTTTCGCCCGGGCTGTTCTTCCAGAGCATCCAGCACGCCTTGTCCATAAGTTGCATAAGCCCACTCTTCTTTTTGAGTCGCTGTATAGTCGTACATATTTTCACCGGTTGTAAGTCCAATTCCGGCCAGATCAGGATAGGTAAGTACCATTTGCTTTACACTTTTCCGAAAATAGTCGGTGGTAACCGGATTTTCGAGCTTATCTGTAATGCCGTATTTACCTTCGGTACCATAAACAAATATATTCCAGGTCACCATGTAAAACTTCACATTACGTTGTTTGCCATAAGCCATTACTTTGCGCCAGAATGTAATTTTATCCTCAATGCTCATTTCTTTTATCACCTCATAATTATTCACAATTTCGGGTGCATCGAAGCCCCAGCCATTGAGTGAATAATTTTCTTTCCAATCCACTGTACTCCTCCGAACATCAGTCAATGCAACATTCGGATATTCTGGTACTTTTACCATCGAGGGAAACGGATGCATGTTCCATAGCGAAATAAGGTTGTAACGGTAACGTGCAAGATTGTCGATGTACTCCTTCCAGAATTCAAAACTCCACATTTCGGCCATGTTTTTCTGAGCCGCATCGCTGGGTTCAGTATAGGTAGGGGTTCTAAGGTCGAGGGGGATGTTGAATTTGGTGCCTCTTACCTTCATGTACGGGTTTTGCAATTGGCTTTCAACGGCATCAATTCCACTTACCTGAATGATTTCGGCCACTTCGAGTCCGCCGTACATTGCCCCGGCTTCGTCTTTTCCCAAAACCCAGATAGTTTTGCTCTTTCTGTTTTCTTTAAAAATGATAAAACCCTCACTTCTTACTTCATCAATGTTATTGATTTCAAGTCTGTTTAACAATAGTGAATCGGCTTTATGACTTGTATTGAGCAATACGATATTATATTCATTGGCCTTTGCCTGTTTGATTTTTGAAACAGGCAAAACAAGCGATTCCAGCCCTTTACGATTCAGTGCATTCTGCAACTCACCGACGGCAAACCGGATTTGTTCTGATTCAGCACCGACATATAAAGACACATTGTTTGCCGCTTGACCTGTCAATCTCGTGAATGAAAATAAGAGAATTAGCAACGAAAACTTAAACGACTTCATTGGATCTGATTTTTAAGTTTTTATTATGTATAAAAGTAACTTTTACATTCAATTCAGTGAGTTGTTTTTTGTCCAAAATGGTTAACTTTCTGTTCAAAAGCTCAAGGCTATTTTATTGCTTTTCAACTTTCTGTTTATTATAGTGATACATTCCAGGAGAAACATTATAAACCGGAACATCTATGATCGTCATTGCGATAATTGATGTTCTCTCAAAAAAAAGTTTCACAACTTTTCAAAGCACCACCAAGATAGGTTAAAGTCAACGCCCTATATAAACAAAACAACAAGACAGCCCTACAGAAAAACCCCAACTTCATCCAATGAATAAAAAAGAAAGAATTATAGTATTTAATAAAGTTATAACTTCGATTTCATAAAAATGAGGCTGGCAATAAAAAACTTGGACAAGCAAGTTCGAGCAGCAACAAAAACCTAATGGAAAAATTCACAAGTGGAAGGTGCAACAATCAATTATAAAAAGATGGAAACACAAATTAATATTGGAAGTTCACTCATCTTTTATAAGTAAAAAAGAAAAGCGATTAGACTTGGGACGAGTAGTCTCCATGGAAGAAAAAAACAAAGACATACTATTAATAAAATACAAACACTTACAAATAAGCATTTACAAAAGGTGATAAAAATCTGAAATCTGTAAAAGAAACAAACATGCAGGAAACCCTGCATGTTTGTTTAAAATCTATAAAGACTTGTCTATTTTGTCAAAACTGTTTTCTTGACAAATACGGATTTATTATCGATTTCCAGTCGGTAGAAATATACCCCATTGGCTAATCGAAGGCCATTATTGTCATTTGCGTCCCATTCTACATTATAATATCCTGCAGTTTGGAAATCATTTACAAATGTCCTCACCTTTTCGCCAATATAATTGTAGGCTGTTAATCTAACATGTGCTGAATTCGTCAATTGATAAGGGATAACGGTTTTTTCAGAAAATGGATTAGGATAATTTTGGGCCAAAATAGATTGTTCGGGAAGGTTGAGTTTTTCAACAGCAACATTCCAATCAAAAATTGCCTCTATGGTTTTATTAGCATCCATTATAATTGTTGCCGGGTTTTCAGAGCCGGTCAAGTCACCACTCCACTCGGAGAAAATTCTGTTACCCTCAGGGGTTGCAGTTAATGTTATTTCTGTACCCTCCTCATAAGTGCCTCCCGGAGGATCAAGAGTAACAGATCCATTAATGGCAGTAGTTGTAAGTGTATAGGACTCAATTAATGTGAAAATTGCATTAATCGTCTTATCTGAGTTCATTATTAAACTAGTGGGATTGTTTGTACTAACATGATCTCCTTCCCAACCCCGGAATTTGTACCCTTCAACTGGAGTTGCAACCAATACTACGGCAGAACCTGGTTCATAGGTTGCGCTCATAGGCAAGGCTTTTACTGAGCCATGGTCACCGCCTAAAGTAAGAACATAGGCAGGAATTTTCTCAATGTTTGCGCTAATTGTCTTGTTACTATTCATAACAATTATTTGTGGGTTATCGGTACCAGAAAGGTCTCCACCCCATCCTTTAAATTCGAAACCAACATTAGCCTTAACAAGTACAGTAACCTCTACCCCTTCATAATAGGTTCCACCTGCAGGGCTTAATATAATGTTTCCGTCGCTTACTTCCGTTGTAATTGTGTATGTGGTTTTTTCAGCGAAATTAGCGGTAATCGTTTTGTTCGAATTCATTATGATTGAGGTATCCTCCACAACCGTATTTAGAGAATCTGTCCAGTTCACAAAATAGTAACCGAAATCTGGAATTGCCTTAACCTTAACCTCAGTTCCTTCTGCATACTTAACACGAATAGGATCGATCTTAATAGTACCGCCAATTGGAGGGTTGACTGTTAAATTATAGTATACTGGCGGCAACCCTTCTTCTTCCCCTTGCATCAAAACAATGGCCGTAAGAGCTGCACGTTCGCCACTGGAATTTGTAATACTTGGTATTACTTCTTCACCATCACCGTCTTTATAAGCTATAATCCCACTTCCCCATGATTTTCCTTCCGGATTTTTAAGAACTTCTATAAATCCGGTTGTATAGGTTGGAGTTCTGGGTTGACCTGAAAATGCAACACTCATAAGTACCACATCACCGAAAGCTGCAGTCACAGCAGGTGCAGTAACCAAAGCTCCATTAAGATGCACAAAGGAAGTGTCACTTACAGGAGTAGTCTGATCTACTTTGTCGTAAAAAGCACTGAAAATATCGAAATCTGCAGGTGCAGTAGTAGTCCAGCTTGGCACCAGAGTTCCAGTTTCATCGGCAGCAGCGATTCCTGCTTCATTCAGCGTGAAAATATATGAAAAATTACCAAAACCTGTTGTTCCTTCAGATGTGGAAACCACTTTGTTCATAGCCTGTCCGCCATAAGTTAAACCAATATCGGTGAGGTTATCCATTACGCTAATTTCACCTGTCACCATTGCAACTAACAATCGTTTTGTTCCCGCTGCTTTGACTTTTGTTGTTCCGGAAGTCCAGCTGTCAAGCAGAACTACAGGAGTTTTTATTAGATTCTTTGCTCTCTTTAACACAATACCGCTGAGTGCGCCGCGACCAGCACCTATGGTTAGGGTAGCTGTTTCAGCAACACCCGTTCCTGTTTTACTGTGAATAACCGTATTCCCCCATTTTAATTGAGTACCATCAACAATGCTGTTTTTAAGTTGTATCAGCTCTTCTGTAAAGCCATTATCAATGCTTGTATAACTATTTGCCAAAGCACTACCTAGTATATACAGATCACCATTCCCGACAATCATTTCAGGTGCAACCAAGGAGGAGGTTGTAGTTGCTGAACTAGTATCTGCAGGATCAATTGACTGATCTACATTTTCGTACATAGCACTGGAAATACTGAACCCTTCACCAAGTGATGCACTCCAGGTTACCTTTATGCTGTCATTTGTTGCTGCAGTTATACCAGCCTCTTTAAGTATAAATATAGAAGAATATTCTCTATATGAAGTACCGGCCACCGACTCAATAACTTTGGTCATTGGCTGACCGCCATAGGTAATAGAAGTAGTTGAAATTTCTGAACCATTTTCAGTCCCAGTCACAACTACCAGCATTCGGTTTTTTCCATTTAATCTAGTTTTTTCTACTCCAGCTGACCAACTGCTTAGGAGAGTTATAGGAGGAGTATTGTCTGCCGCTACAACTTTTTCAACCATAACTGCTGAAATTTTTGCACCATCCACTACGGTCGTACCAACAATATTGATTACCCCATCGGATACCTCTAATTCAA